>CAMLQP010000104.1 GCA_946482115.1 uncultured Comamonadaceae bacterium | reverse complement strand
GCACCATGCTGCAGGACGAGGCCTTCCACTTCTACCGCATGGGCACCTTCCTGGAACGCGCCGACAACACCGCGCGGCTGCTGGACGTGAAGTTCCACGCGGTGCAGAGCGACTTCTTCGGTGCTGCCAGCGAGCTCGACCAGGAGTACGACTTCTACCACTGGAGCGCCATCCTGCGCTCGGTCAGCGCCTTCGAGGTCTACCGCAAGGTCTACCGCGACGTCATCAAGCCCGAGCGGGTGGCCGAGCTGCTGATCCTGCGCGCCGACATGCCACGCAGCCTGCACGCCAGCATGAACGAGGTGGTCAACAACCTGGGCGTGGTGACCAACGACCACTCGCAGGAAACCGAGCGCCGCGCCGGCAAGCTGCGCGCCGAACTCCAGTTTGGCCGTATCGACGAGATTCTGGCCACCGGCCTGCACGCCTACCTGACCCAGTTCCTTGACCGCGTCAATGAGCTGGGCTGGCGCATCAGCCAGGATTTCCTGGTGCCCAACTGACGCGCATCGGCGGGTGCCCGGCCGTCACCGGGGGCATCGGGTAAGTACGGATTCGGCGCGCGCGCGCGCTGCCTAGCATGGTTATATTTTATAGCTATGAGGCAGGCATGGTGTCGTCCCATCAGACCGCTCCCGATCTCTCCAGTGTCGACGTCGAGCATCGGGGTGCGGTGGCCCTGTTGCGCCTGAGCCGGCCGACCAAGCGCAACGCCCTGAGCGACGGCCTGATGGCCGCGCTGGCGCTGCGCTTCGCCGAACTGCCCGCCTCCACGAAAGCCGTCGTGCTGCACGGCGAGGGCGCCCACTTCTGCGCCGGGCTGGACCTGGGCGAGCTCAAGGACCGCGATGCGGTCGAGGGGCTGCACCACTCGCGCTCCTGGTTTCCCATCCTGCGCGAGATCGAGTTCGGCCGGGTGCCGGTGGTCGCGGCGCTGCACGGCGCGGTGGTAGGGGGCGGGCTGGAGCTGGCCAGCGCCTGCCACGTGCGCGTGGCCGACGAAACCGCCTTCTTCGCCCTGCCCGAAGGCCTGCGCGGCATCTTCGTCGGCGGCGGCGGCTCGGTGCGGCTGCCTCGGCTGATCGGCACCCACCGCATGATGGACATGATGCTGACCGGGCGCGTCTACCCGGCGGCCGAGGGCGTGGCCGTGGGCTTCGCGCAGTACCTGGTGGCCCCGGGCGAGGCGCTGGCGCGCGCCATCACCCTGGCCGAGCGGATCGCCGAGAACGCGCCCATGACCAACTACGCGCTGATGCACGGCCTGCCACGCATCGCCGAGCAGCCGGCGGACCACGGGCTGCTCACCGAGTCGCTGCTGGCGGGCATCGTGCAGTCGGCGCCGGAGGCCAAGGCCCGGGTGCGGGCTTTCCTGGACGGCTCCGGTCCCAAGGTGAAGGCCTCATGACCGTCTACCGGCCTTTCACCTTCGGCGTCACGCGCGCCGTGCGCCGACAAGTGGGTGACGTCACCTACCTGGTCAGCGACCAGCCGCTGTTGCCCCACCCGCCGCGCATGGCCGACCGCCTGCGCCACTGGGCCGAGGTCACGCCGGGGCGGCCACTGTACGCGCAGCGCGATCCGGACCTGGGTGGCGGCTGGAGACACCTGACGTTCGGCGAGGCGTGGCGCGATGCCCGTTGCATTGGTCAGGCCTTGCTGGAACGTGGCCTGAGCGCCGAGCGGCCGCTGGTGATCCTGAGCGAGAACAGCCTGAACCACGCCCGGCTGGCGCTGGGCGCGATGCTGGCTGGCGTGCCGTTCTGCGCCGTGTCGCCCGCGTACTCGCTGGTGAGCCAGGACTTTGACAAGCTGCGCCACGTGGTGAGCACGCTCACTCCCGGCCTGGTCTATGCCGCCGACTGGCCGCGTTTCGAGCGGCCGATCCAGGCCGTCGTCGCGCCAGCTGTCGAGGTGGTGGTGGACCAGCCGCCCGCCAGCGCCGCGCGCCCACTGACCGCCCTGGGCGATCTGCTGGCCACGGCGCCCACGCCCGAGCTGGACGCAGCCACCGCGGCGACCGGCCCCGACACCATCGTCAAGTTCCTGTTCACCAGCGGCTCCACCAAGGCGCCCAAGGCGGTGATCAACACCCAGCGCATGGTCTGCGCCAACCAGCAGCAGCTGCGCCAGTCCATTCCTTTTCTGGCCGAGGAGCCGCCGGTGCTGGTGGACTGGCTGCCCTGGAACCACACTGCCGGCGGCAACCACAACTTCTTCATGGCGCTGTTCAATGGCGGCACGCTCTACATCGACGAAGGCAAACCCACGCCGGCGCTGATCGGCGAGACCCTGCGCAACCTGCGCGAAGTGGCGCCCACCTGGTATTTCAACGTGCCCATCGGCTACGAGGCCATGGTGCGCGCCATGGACGCCGACCCGGTGCTGCGGCGCAACTTCTTCTCGCGCCTGCGGCAGATGCTGTACTCGGGCGCGGCGCTGGCCCAGCCGGTGCAGGATGCCCTGTACGCGCACGCCGAGCGCGAGTGGGGCGAACGCATCGTCATGACGGCCGGCCTGGGCATGACCGAGTCGTCACCGTTTGCGCTGTTCGTGACCACGCCGCACGCGCGCGCGGGTGATGTCGGTCTGCCGACGCCGGGCCTGGAAATCAAGCTGGTGCCCGACGGCGAGAAGCGGGAGATACGCTACCGCGGCCCCAACATCACCCCGGGCTACTGGCGCAACCCCGAGGCCACGCGCGAGGCCTTCGACGAGGAGGGCTTCTTCCGCACCGGTGATGCCGTGGCCTGGATAGACCCGGACAACATCCACCTGGGCTTGCGCTTCGATGGACGCATCGCCGAGGACTTCAAGCTCGCCACGGGCACTTTCGTCAGCGTGGGGCCGATGCGGGCCAAGGTCATCGCCGCCGGTGCGCCTTACGTGCAGGACGTGGTGCTGACCGGCCTGAACCGCCGCGAGGTGGGGGCGCTGCTGCTGCCCACCCCGGCGCTGCGCGAGCTGGCCGGCCTGGGGCCCGGCGCCATCTGGGCCGAGGTGGTGGCCAGCACGCCGGTGAAAACCTGGCTGCAGTCGCTGGTCGACGGCCTGGACCGCCAGGCCACCGGCAGTGCCAACCGCATCGCCCGCGCCCTCATCCTGACCGAACCGCCCTCGCTCGACCACGGCGAAGTGACCGACAAGGGCTCCATCAACCAGCGCGCCGTGCTGCGGCACCGCGAAACGCTGGTTGCCGCCCTGCACGAGGGCACGGCGCCCCACATCGCCGTGCCCCGCGCTTGACCTTTCCCGACCCAGCAACCCCAGAGCAACCTCAGTAGGAGACCAGGATGAGCACACGCAGGCAAACCCTCATGGCCCTCGGCGCCGGCGGTATCGGCGCGGCATTGGGCATTCCCCTCACCGCCAGGGCGCAGGCACCCGCCGTCGAGACCCTGCGCATCATCGTCGGCTTCCCGCCCGGCGGCACCACGGATGCTTTTGCGCGCGCACTGGGCAACCGGCTGCGCGGCGTCTACGCCAACAACGTGGTGGTCGAGAACAAGCCCGGCGCGGGTGGACAGATCGGCGTCACCACGGTGCGCGACAGCCAGCCGGACGGCACCACCATGTTGCTGACGCCGGCGTCCATGCTCACGATCTACCCGCACACCTACCCCCGGCTGCCCTACAAGGTGGAGGACGTGACTCCGATCAGCACTGCGCTCTACACCGCACACGCTTTCGGTGTCGGCCCGCAGGTGCCGGCATCGGTGCGCTCGCTCAGGGACTTCCTGGAGTGGGCCAAGGCCAACCCCGGCCAGTCCAACTACGGCACGCCCGGCGCCGGCTCCATGCCGCACCTGATCGCGGCCCTGCTGGAGAAGGCCTCGGGCGTGGCGATGAAGCAGATTCCCTACCGCGGCTCCGGCCCCGGCATCCAGGAGCTGCTGGGCGGCCAGATCGCGGCCTTCTCGTCGCCGCTGGGCGATTACCTGCCCCACGTGGCCAGCGGGCGCCTGCGCGTGCTGGCGGTCAGCGGCACCTCGCGTTCGCGTTTCGCGCCCGATGTGCCGACCTATGTCGAGCAGGGCTTTGCGGAGCTGGGCATGCGCGAGTGGTACGGCCTGTTCATGGCGCCGCGCACGCCGGCCGACATCGCACAGCGCGCCAACGCGGCGGTGCGCACCGCGCTGGCCAACAAGGACCTGGTCGATTTCGGCATCCCGCTGGGACTGGAGGCGATTCCCTCGGCCAGTCCGGAGGATTTCGCGCGCACCTTCAAGGCGGATGCCGACCTCTGGGGCCCCTACGTGCGCCGCATCGGCTTCACCGCCGAATCCTGAGTCCGTGCCGGCGTCGCCTCAGCGGCTGGCCGTGGCCAGCTGCTGCGCGACCGCCTCGCCGAGTTCGATCACGGCCAGCGCGTAGTAGCTGCTCCAGTTGTAGCGCGTGATGGCGTAGAAGTTCTCGGTGCCGATCACGTAGCTGGGCGGCGCGTCGCCATTGAACAGCTCCACCAGCGCCAGCGGGCCGGCGTGCGCGCGCGCCGCATCGTCCAGCAGCACGCCCTTGGCGGCCAGGGTGTCGGCGCCGAAGGTGGGCAGGATGTCCGGGCCCAGCAGCGTGGGCAGATCCAGCGTCGCGGCGTCGAAGCGCGCCGGGTAGCGCGTGGGCATGCCGGGCTTCCAGCCGAAGGCGTGCAGGTAGTGGGCCACCGAGCCGATGGCGTCGACCGGGCTGCGCAGCAGGTCGATGTGGCCGTCGCCATCGAAATCGACCGCGTATTTCTCGATGCTGGTGGGCATGAACTGCGGCAATCCGTAGGCGCCGGCGTAGCTGCCGCGCCACTGCGCGGGGTCGGTGCCTTCGCGGTGCGCGATGCGCAGGAACTGCTCCAGCTCGCCACGGAAGTAGCCGGTGCGCACCGCGGCACGCGGGTGTTCGGCGGGGAAGTCGAAGGCCAGCGTGGCCAGCGCGTCGAGCACGCGGAAATTGCCGGTGTGCTGGCCGTAGAGTGTTTCCACGCCGATGATGCCGACCACGATGTGGGCCGGCACGCCCCAGCGCGCCTCGGCGCGCTCCAGGGTCTCGCGGTGCCGCTGCCAGAAACGCGTGCCGGCGGCGATGCGCACCGGCTCGATGAAGCGCTCGCGGTAGGCGGCCCAGTTCTTGGCGGCAGGGGAGGGCGCGGGCAGCATCAGGCGCTGCACCGAGGCCAGCTTTACGGCCTGGCCGATCTGGCGGCGCACCCAGGCGGGCGAAAGCTCCTGACGCTGCGCCACCGCATCGGCGAAGCGCATCGCCTCGGCGTGCTGCGCATAGCGGGGGGCGGCCTCTTTGGGGCGGGCGGCGTGGGCGGGCAGAGCCAGGGCGGCGAGGCTCAGGCCGGCGGTGAGGAGAAGGCGGAACGGGTGGGCCATGGAAGCTGTCGGAATTCGCGCTCCAGTGTAGCGAGCGCCGGCCTCGGCCCGGCCGCGTAGCGCTGCGCCTCCAGGCGCAGCAGCCAGTCGGCGATGCCCGAACCCGGCGGCAGCTGCCGGGCCAGCTGGCGCGGCGTGGCGTGCGCCGGCACCGGCAGGCCGGCGCGCCGCAGGCGCACGCGTGCGCGCCGCAGCAGGCGCAGCCACGGGTCTTGGCGGCGGTGGTCCCAGAGCGTCCAGGCAAGGCCGGCCAGGCTGGTCAGCACCGCCACGGCGATCAGCGCATAGGCCAGCGTCTGCCAGTCGGGCGATTCAAAGCCGAGGTTGCGCATCAGGTCGAGCTGGCGGCTCTGGGTGTAGTTGAGCACCCACTGGTTCCAGCTGTTGTTCATGGCCTCCCAGAACGCACGCGCCTGGGCCGCCAGGGTGGGGTTGAGGGTCAGCAGCGCCTCGGCCACCGCGCCCTGCGGCACGCGCAGGCGCTCGAAGCTGCCGGTGCGGCCCGGGCTGACCGCCGAGGTCGGGTCCACCCGCAGCCAGCCTTTGCCAGCGATCCAGACCTCGGTCCAGGCGTGGGCGTCACGCTGGCGCACCGTCCAGTAGCCGTCCACGTTGTTGACCTCGCCGCCCTGGTAGCCGGTGACCAGCCGCGCGGGAATGTCCAGCGCGCGCATCAGGATCACGAAGCTGGAGGCGATGTGCTCGCAGAATCCCAGCTTGCGGTCGAACCAGAACTCGTCGGCGGTGTGGGTGCCGTAGAGGCCGGGCTCCAGTGTGTAGCCGTAGCCGCCGGTGCGCAGGCGCTGCAGCGCGGCGGCGACCAGCGCCTCGGGGTCGCGGGTGTCCTGCCGCATCTCCTGCGCCAGCGCCAGGGTGCGCGGGTTGAAGCCGGCGGGCAGGTCCAGGGCCGGTTGCAGTTCGGGCCCTCGGTTCAGCGGGCCGTGGCGGAAGGCGGTGTGGCTGACCACGTCGTAGCGCATCAGGTCGGTCAGCGGGCGGCGCGTGCGCCACTGCAGGTCGCCGGACATGTAGGACTGCTGGCCACCCGGCAGGCGCGGCGCCTCGGCGGTTGCGTCCAGCACCATCAGCCACGGGCGGCTGTGTGGCTCCTGGGTCACCTGGTAGCGCACGGCCGGGCCTTCCACCGCCAGGCGCGCGCTGTCGCGCGAGAGGATGGCCTCGTAGTCGGCGTAGAGCGGCCGCCACTCGCGGCCGTCGAACCGTGTGAGCACCGGGCCGCGGAAGTACAGCTCGGCCTGCCGCGGCGGCGGGCCCGCGAAGCGGATGCGCATGGCGATGCTGTCGTCCAGCGCCAGCTCGGCGATGGTGCCGACCTGCATGCTGCCCGACAGGCCGGTGCGCCCGGTCGGGCTGTCGCTCGGTATGCCCCAAAGTGGTGCCATGCGCGGAAACAGCAGGAACAGCACCAGCATGATGGGCGCACCCAGCAGGGCCATGCCGCCAGCCCAGCGCGCCGCGCGCCCCAGCGGCGGCCGGCCGACCGGCATGTGGGCATTGACCAGCGCCGTGAGCAGGCCCAGCAGCGCCACCAGGATGCCCATGGCCGTCGGCAGCGTCTGCGAATAGAAGAAGTGGGTCAGCAGCGTGAAGAAGGCGAGGAAGAACACCACGAAGGCATCGCGCCGGGCGCGCAGCTCCAGCGTCTTGAGGGCCAGCAGGGTCACGATCAGCGTCACGCCGGCGTCACGCCCCACGATGGTGCCGTGGCTCAGGAAGGTGCCTCCCAGCGTGGCCAGCAGCAGGCTTACCCGCACCAGCCGCCCCGGCAGCGGGCGCTGGGTGAGGGTGATCCAGGCGCGGCCCAGCAGCAGCGCGACGGTCAGCGCCGAGCACCACCAGGGCACATGTTCCACCTGCAGCGCGATCACCCAGCCGATCACAGCGAGCAGGAACAGCGTGTCGCGCGAGTCACGGGCGAGTCCGGCCCCCAGGCTCCACCGCTTCGCGGATGGCTGCCCTGCGGGGGCGCGTTTTTCGGAGGGGGTCAGCATGCGGCGAGAGCCTCCAGGCAGCGTTGCCGATGGGCCGGGCCCTGGTCGGGCGCGATGTCCTGGCCCGGCAGGCGCAGGCCGTAGCGCGCGCCGATGCGGTCGGCCTGCAGCACCCAGGCGCACAGGCGCGACAGCCGGGCCTCGGTGCCGGTGCCGCCGCAGCGGCCGAAGTCCAGCCAGAGCTCATGGTCCTGGTGGCTGGGGCTGTCGCGGCTGACCAGGTCGTCGCGGCCGCCGGCCCACTGCTGGGCCACCTTTTTCCAGGCCACCGCCTTGAGCGGATCGCCGGTCCGGTAGGCGCGCAGGCCTTCGAACTCGCCGCCCGGCGCCACCGCGTGCGAACGTGCGTGGCCCGGCCGCGGCTCGCCCGGGGGCAGCGGCGGCGCGGGGGACTCGGGCGCGGGGTAGACCAGCACCTGGGCCGCCGGCCGCCAGTAGGTCCAGACCCGGAAGGTGCCCAGCGGAAAGTGCGTCTGCGCCACCAGCACCGGCAGCGTGTGGCGCCCGCGCGCCGGCGGGCGCCAGCCCAGCTGCACCTGGCTGCTGCCGCGCGCGGGCACATCGGTCCAGGCCCACTGGCGGGTGTCGCGCACGCACAGGGCGATGGCGTAGCGCGTGCGCGGCTTGTCGCTGCCCAGACGCACCTCGAACACGGCGGTCTGTCCGGCGAAGCTGTCGTCGGGTGGCAGCAGGTGCAGGTGCAGGCCGCGCAGGTTGGCGTGGCATACGTGCATGCCCACCAGGGCGCTGCCGGCCAGCAGGAAGGTCAGCAGGTAGCCCAGGTTCAGCTGGTAGTTGATGCTGCCGATCAGCAGGATCAGCAGTGTCAGCGCCAGCATCAGGCCGGCGCGCGTGGGCAGGATGTAGACGTTGCGCTGGGTCAGCAGCAGGCTGTCGGTGGGCCGCAGGCGGGAGGCCCACCAGTTGTTCCAGCGCCGTCGCAGGTTCATGGCAAGGGGATGGAGTCCATCATCGCCCGCACCTGCTCGGTGGGGCCCCGGCCTGCGTCGCCGGTGACGATGAGCCGGTGCGCGATGGTCTGCGGCAGCACGGCCAGGATGTCGTCGGGCGCCACGTAGTCGCGGTCGGCCAGCCAGGCCTGGGCCTTGGCGGCGCGCATCACGGCCAGCGCGGCGCGCGGGCTCAGGCCCTGAGCGAACCAGCGGCCCGAGCGGGTGGCGTCCACCAGATCCTGCAGGTAGTGCAGCACCGGATCGGCGGTGTGCACCTGCATCACCGCCTGCTGGGTGCGCAGCAGGTCGGCGGTGTCCATCACCGGCTGCAGGTTCAGCAGCATGTCGCGCCGGTCCTGGCCCTTGAGCAGCTCCCGTTCGGCCGCGCGGTCCGGGTAGCCCAGCGAGATGCGCATGTGGAAGCGGTCCAGCTGCGACTCGGGCAGCGCGAAGGTGCCCAGCTGGTCGTGCGGGTTCTGGGTGGCGATGACGAAGAAGGGCGTGGGCAGCGCGCGGGTCTCGCCCTCGATCGTGACCTGCTGCTCCTCCATCGCTTCCAGCAGCGCGCTCTGGGTCTTGGGGCTGGCGCGGTTGATCTCGTCGGCCAGCAGCACCTGGG
>CAMLQP010000103.1 GCA_946482115.1 uncultured Comamonadaceae bacterium | reverse complement strand
AGTACCTGGCCAGCGCCGACCAGATCCAGATCAAGATGGCCCAGGGCGCCAAGCCCGGCGAGGGCGGCCAGCTGCCGGGCGGCAAGGTGTCCGACTACATCGGCTTCCTGCGCCACTCGGTGCCGGGTGTGGGCCTCATCAGCCCGCCGCCCCACCACGACATCTACTCCATCGAGGATCTGGCCCAGCTGATCCACGACCTCAAGAACGTCAACCCCAGCTCCGGCATCAGCGTCAAGCTGGTGTCCGAGGTGGGCGTGGGCACCATCGCGGCCGGTGTGGCCAAGGCCAAGGCCGATCATGTGGTGATCGCCGGCCACGACGGCGGCACCGGCGCCTCGCCGTGGTCGTCCATCAAGCACGCCGGCAGCCCCTGGGAGATCGGCCTGGCCGAGACCCAGCAGACCCTGGTGCTCAACCGCCTGCGCAGCCGCATCCGCGTGCAGGCCGACGGCCAGATGAAGACCGGCCGCGACGTCGTCATCGGCGCGCTGCTGGGCGCCGACGAGTTCGGCTTCGCCACCGCGCCGCTGGTGGTCGAGGGCTGCATCATGATGCGCAAGTGCCACCTCAACACCTGCCCGGTGGGCGTGGCCACGCAGGATCCGGTGCTGCGCGCCAAGTTCTCGGGCAAGCCCGAGCACGTGGTCAACTACTTCTTCTTCATCGCGGAAGAGGTGCGCCAGATCATGGCCCAGCTGGGCGTTCGCAAGTTCGACGACCTGATCGGCCGCAGCGAATTCCTCGACATGCGCAAGGGCCTGTCGCACTGGAAAGCCAAGGGGCTGGATTTCAGCCGCCTGTTCGCCCAGCCCCAGGTGCCGGCCGACGTGGCCCAGCGTCACGTCGAAAACCAGGACCACGGCCTGGACCGCGCGCTGGACGTGCGCCTGATCGAGAAGTCCCGCGCCGCCATCGACAAAGGCGACAAGGTGCAGTTCATCGAGGTCGCGCGCAACGTCAACCGCACCGTGGGCGCCATGCTCTCGGGCGAGGTCACGCGTCACCACCCCGAGGGCCTGCCCGACGACAGCATCCGCATCCAGCTGGAGGGCACCGGCGGCCAGAGCTTCGGCGCCTTCCTGACGCGCGGCATCACGCTCTACCTGATCGGTGACGCCAACGACTACACCGGCAAGGGTCTGTCGGGCGGCCGCGTGGTGGTGCGTCCCAGCATCGACTTCCGGGGCGACGCCACCAAGAACATCATCGTGGGCAACACCGTGATGTACGGCGCCACCAGCGGCGAGGCCTTCTTCGCCGGCGTGGGCGGCGAGCGTTTCGCGGTGCGCCTGTCGGGCGCGACGGCGGTGGTGGAGGGCACGGGCGACCACGGCTGCGAATACATGACCGGCGGCACCGTGGTGGTGCTGGGCAAGACCGGCCGCAACTTTGCGGCCGGCATGAGCGGCGGCGTGGCGTATGTGTACGACGAAGACGGGCAGTTCGACACCCGCTGCAACATGTCCATGGTGACGCTGGAGCGCATCCTGCCCGCCACGGAGCAGGAAGCGACGGTGCCGCGCTCGATCTGGCACAACGGCCAGACGGACGAAGCCCAGCTCAAGAAGCTGCTGGAAGACCACAACCGCTGGACGGGCAGCAAGCGGGCGCGTGAACTGCTCGACAACTGGGCTGCCTCGCGCAGCAAGTTCGTGAAGGTATTCCCGACGGAATACAAGCGCGCCCTGGCAGAGATTTATGAACGACAAGTGCTGGAGGAGCCTGATACGCCTGCGGTAGCAGCTATCAAATCCGAAGCGGTTGCAGCCAAATGAGGCTGCGCTAACGGCAACACGGCACATCATTCATAGAGATAAAAGGACACCGTCATGGGAAAGACCACCGGCTTCATGGAGTACGAGCGCATCGAGGAGGGCTACAAGCCCGTGCCCGAGCGCCTGAAGCACTACAAGGAATTCGTCATCGGCCTGGACGACAAGCAGGCCAAGATCCAGGGCGCGCGCTGCATGGACTGCGGCACGCCGTTCTGCAACAACGGCTGCCCGGTCAACAACATCATCCCGGACTTCAACGACCTGGTGTACCGGGGCGACTGGGAGAACGCGATCGCGGTGCTGCACAGCACCAACAACTTCCCCGAGTTCACCGGCCGCATCTGCCCCGCGCCCTGCGAGGCGGCCTGCACGCTGAACGTCAATGACGACGCGGTCGGCATCAAGTCGATCGAGCACGCCATCATCGACCGCGCCTGGGCCGAAGGCTGGGTCAAGCCGCAGCCGCCCAAGGCCAAGACCGGGCGCAAGGTGGCGGTGGTGGGTTCCGGCCCCGCGGGCCTCGCGGCCGCGCAGCAGCTGGCGCGCGCCGGCCACGACGTGACGGTGTTCGAGAAGAACGGCCGCATCGGCGGCCTGCTGCGCTACGGCATCCCCGACTTCAAGATGGAGAAGTCGCACATCGACCGCCGCGTCGCGCAGATGGAAGCCGAAGGCGTGGTGTTCAAGGTGAACACGCTGGCGGGCGCCATGCCCGAAGGCAGCAAGGTCACCAACGACGCCAAGACCGTGGTCAGCGCCGAACAGCTGAAAAAGGACTTCGACGCCGTGCTGCTGGCCGGCGGCGCCGAGCAGAGCCGCGACCTGCCCGTGCCGGGCCGCGACCTCGACGGCATCCATTTCGCGATGGAGTTCCTGCCGCAGCAGAACAAGGTCAACGCGGGCGACAAGCTCAAGGGCCAGCTGCGCGCCGATGGCAAACACGTCATCGTGATCGGCGGCGGCGACACCGGCAGCGACTGCGTGGGCACCAGCAACCGCCACGGCGCCGCCAGCGTGACGCAGTTCGAGGTCATGCCCCAGCCGCCCGAGCAGGAGAACAAGCCGCTGGTCTGGCCCTACTGGCCGCTCAAGCTGCGCACCAGCTCCAGCCACGAGGAGGGTTGCGTGCGCGAGTTCGCGATTTCCACCAAGGCCTTCACCGGCAAGAACGGCAAGGTCACCGGCCTGACGACGGTGCAGGTCGAATTCAAGGACGGCAAGTTCGTCGAGGTGCCCGGCACCGAGAAGGAATACCAAGCCGACCTGGTGCTGCTGGCCATGGGTTTCGTCTCCCCGGTCGCGAGCGTCCTGGAGGCTTTCGGCGTCGAAAAGGATGGCCGCGGCAACGCCAAGGCGACCACCGAATTCGACGACGGCTACGCCACCAGCGTGCCCAAGGTGTTCGCCGCTGGCGACATGCGGCGGGGTCAGTCCCTGGTGGTCTGGGCCATCCGTGAGGGCCGCCAGGCCGCGCGCGCGGTGGACGAGTTCCTCATGGGTTACTCCGACCTGCCGCGCTGACAATGGTTTTTTGTCCACGTGCCGGAAGGTTCGGGTAAACCCCTTATCATTGCCATCACCTGAAGCGCCGACCGCAGGGTCGGCGTTTTCGTTTGAACCCACCTCTCCATGGCCGACGACAACCTGGTCGAATTTCACGACGTTTCCTTTGCCTATCCGCGCAGCGGAAGGCTCATCCTCGACCGGGTGAACCTCAAGGTGCCGCGCGGCAAGGTCACGGCGCTCATGGGCGCGTCCGGTGGCGGCAAGACCACGGTGCTGCGCCTGGTCGGCGGCCAGCAGCGGGCCTCCGGCGGCCGGGTGGTGGTGCACGGCGAGGATGTGGGTGCCCTCGATGGCGCCGGCCTGCACGCCTTGCGTCGCCGCATGGGCATGCTGTTCCAGTTCGGGGCGCTGTTCACCGATCTGAGCGTGTTCGAGAACGTGGCCTTTCCGCTGCGCGAGCACACCCGGTTGCCCGAGGCGCTGCTGCGCGACGTCGTGCTCATGAAACTCAACGCCGTGGGCCTGCGTGGCGCGCGCGACCTCATGCCGAGCGAAATCTCGGGCGGCATGGCGCGCCGCGTGGCGCTGGCGCGCGCCATCGTGCTCGACCCCGAACTGGTGATGTACGACGAGCCCTTCGCCGGTCTGGACCCGATTTCGCTGGGCACCGCCGCCCGGCTGATCCGCCGGCTCAATGACGCGCTGGGCATCACCAGCATCGTGGTGTCCCACGATCTGGAGGAGACCTTCCGCATCGCCGACCAGGTCATCGTCCTGGCCAACGGCCGCATCGCGGCCCAGGGCACGCCGCAGGAGGTCATGGCCTCCACCGATCCGCTGGTGCACCAGTTCGTGAAGGCCGAGGCCGAGGGCCCGGTCCAGTTCCATTACCCTGGCCCGGCCGTGGCCGAGGATTTCGGAGGGCGCCCATGATCGCCAGGCTGCTTTCCGGCGTGGGTGCCTCGGTGCGTGGCAGCCTGGCGGCGCTCGGTTTCTCCGCGCGCCTGTTCCTGCGGCTGCTGCAGCTGGGGCCTGCGGCCTTGCGCCGCTTCGGCCTGGTGCGCGACCAGATCCACTTCCTGGGCAACTACTCGCTGGCCATCATCGGCATCTCCGGCCTTTTTGTCGGCTTCGTGCTGGCCCTGCAGGGCTACTACATCCTGCAGCGCTACGGCTCGGCCGAGGCTCTGGGCATGATGGTGGCGCTGTCGCTGCTGCGCGAACTGGGGCCGGTGGTCACGGCACTGCTGTTCGCGGGCCGCGCTGGCACGGCGCTGACGGCCGAGATCGGCCTCATGAAGGCGGGCGAGCAGCTCAGCGCCATGGAGATGATGGCGGTGGACCCGGTGCGCCGCGTGCTGGCGCCGCGTTTCTGGGCCGGTGTGGTCACCATGCCCCTGCTGGCGGCGGTGTTCAGCGCCGTCGGCATCATCGGGGGCTGGGTCGTGGGCGTGGTGATGATCGGTGTCGACGCCGGCTCGTTCTGGAGCCAGATGCAGGGCGGGGTGGACGTCTGGGCTGACGTCGGCAACGGCGTCCTGAAGAGCGCCGTGTTCGGCGTCGCCGTGAGTTTCATCGCGCTCTACCAGGGCTACGTGGCGCATCCCACGCCCGAGGGCGTCTCGCGCGCCACCACCAGCACGGTGGTGGTGGCATCGTTGTGGGTGCTGGGGCTGGATTTCGGTCTGACCGCCATGATGTTCAGCATCTGAGTGATCGGGAAAGGCAAGCAAATGCAACAATCGAAAAACGATATCTGGGTCGGCCTGTTCGTGGCCATTGGCGTGGCGGCCCTGCTGTTCCTGGCGCTCAAGTCGGCCAACCTGCTGCAGCTGAGCTTCGAGCCCACCTACCGCGTCACGGCGCGCTTCGACAACATCGGCGGCCTCAAGCCCCGCGCGGCGGTGCGCAGCGCCGGGGTCGTGGTGGGGCGGGTCGAGGCCATTGCCTTCGATGACAAGAGCTTTCAGGCCAACGTGGTGCTGGCGCTCGAATCGCGTTACGCTTTCCCCCGTGACAGTTCACTGAAAATCCTGACCAGCGGCCTGCTGGGCGAGCAATACATCGGCGTGGAGGCGGGGGGCGATCCGGACAACTGGGTGCAAGGCGCTGTGGTCACCCAGACCCAGTCCGCCGTGGTCCTGGAGAACCTGATCAGCCAGTTCCTGTTCTCCAAGGCCGCCGACGGCAGTGACGCCAAGAAGGCCGATGGACAGACCGATTGACGGCCTGGTCAGCAGCTTCACAAGAAAAGAGTCGACGATGAAAACCGCTATACCTTTCCTGACCACCACCCCTTGGCCCCGCACCCTGGGCGCTGCCGCGCTGGTGCTGTCGCTGGCCGGCTGCGCCACCGGCCCCGACGCCCATCCGCAGGACCCGCTCGAGCCCTTCAACCGCGGCGTCAGCACCTTCAACGACGCCGTGGACGACGCCGTCCTCAAGCCGGTGGCGACCGCCTACCAGACGGTCACGCCCGGGCCGGTGCGCACCGGAGTGGGCAATTTCTTCGGCAACCTGCGCGATCTCTACTCCGCGCTCAATGCCCTGCTGCAAGCCCGGCCCCAGGTGGCGGCCGAGAATTTCATGCGGTTCAGCATGAACACCTTCCTCGGCCTGGGCGGGGTGCTCGACATCGCTAGCGAGGCCGGCATTCCCCGCCACACGCTCGACTTCGGTCACACCCTCGGCCGCTGGGGCGTGCCCCCGGGCGCCTACGTGGTGCTGCCGTTCTTCGGCCCCTCGACCGTGAGGGACGCCTCCGGCCTTATCGTCGACACCCACGGCGACCCGGTGGTAGGGGTGGATCACGTGCCGACCCGCAACAGCCTCTACACCCTGCGTGCGGTCGACGCCCGCGCCGGCCTGCTGCGCGCCGGCAACCTGCTGGAGGGCGCCGCGCTCGACAAGTACAGCTTCACGCGGGACGCCTACCTGCAGCGCCGCCAGAGCCAGGTCGAGGCGGCGCGCGGCGACACCGACTGATACAAACCCCGGGGGAACCCTGAACCGTACACGGGGTTCGAACGGGCTCACATACAGGGTCAGGGAAACCCGGAAAGGCAAACAACCATGAAACGACGCGACTTCCATCTCGCTGCCGGCGGACTGCTGGCGGCTGGTCTGATGCCCCTGGCGGGCTGGGCGGCCGACGAGGCCCCCGACGCCCTGGTCAAGCGCATCGCCACCGAGGTGCTGGACGCCGTCAAGGCCGATCCCGCCATCCAGGCGGGCGACGTCGGCCGCATCACCGCGCTGGTCGATGTCAAGATCATGCCCAACGTGAACTTCACCCGCATGACGGCCTCCGCCGTGGGCCGGTTCTGGCGCCAGGCCACGCCCGAGCAGCAGAAGCGGCTGCAGGACGAGTTCAAGATCCTGCTGGTGCGCACCTATTCCGGTGCCCTCGGCGAGGTCAAGGACCAGACCCTGAGCTTCCGTCCGTTCCGGGGCAAGCCCGAGGACACCGAGGTGGTGGTGCGCTCCGAAGTGCGCGGCCGGGGCGAGCCCATCCAGCTTGACTACCGTCTGGAGAAGACGGCCAATGGATGGAAGATCTACGATCTGAACGTGCTGGGAGTCTGGCTGGTCGAGACCTACCGCACCCAGTTCGCCCAGGAGATCAATGCCAAGGGCCTGGACGGGCTGATTGCCACCCTGGCCCAGCGCAACAAGTCGGCCACGGCCAGGGCCAGCTGATCCACATGCACCGCGCGCTGCAACTGCCCGAGCGCCTGACCCAGGTCGAGGCGGCCGACTGCCTGGCCCGCCTGTCGCGCCAGATGCGCGACGGCGCCGGCTGGGAGCTCGACGCCAGCGCGCTCGCCGACTTCGATTCGTCCGCCCTGGCGGTGCTGCTGGCGTTGCAGCGCGAGGCCCGGGCCGCCGGCACCATGCTGCGGGTGCACGGCATGTCCGGGCGGTTGCAGGAGCTGGTGGCCCTCTACGGCGTGGGCGAACTCCTGCCCGCGTAAAATGGCGGGTCCATGCCCGCAGCCATCTCCTTCCAGAACGTCTCCAAGAGCTACGCGACGCCGCGGGGCGAGCTGCAAGCCCTCCAGGGCGTGGGCTTTGACATCGAGCCCGGTGAATTCTTCGGCCTGCTGGGCCCCAACGGCGCGGGCAAGACCACCCTGATCAGCATCCTCGCCGGCCTTGCGCGTGCCAGTTCCGGTCATGTCAAGGTGCTGGGCCACGACGTGGTGAGCGATTTCGCCGCCGCGCGCCGCCAGCTCGGCGTGGTGCCCCAGGAGCTGGTGTTCGACCCTTTCTTCAACGTGCGCGAGACGCTGCGCATCCAGTCGGGCTATTTCGGTATCAAGGCCAACGAGGCCTGGATCGACGAGTTGCTCGAAGGCCTGGGCCTGGCCGACAAGGCCGGCGCCAACATGCGCCAGCTCTCGGGCGGCATGAAGCGCCGCGTGCTGGTGGCGCAGGCGCTGGTCCACAAACCGCCTGTCATCGTGCTCGACGAACCCACGGCCGGCGTGGACGTGGAGTTGCGCCAGACGCTGTGGCAGTTCATCTCCCAGCTCAACCGGACCCAGGGCAGCACCGTGCTGCTGACCACCCACTACCTGGAAGAGGCCGAGGCCCTGTGCGGCCGTATCGCCATGCTCAAGAAAGGGCAGGTGGTGGCACTCGAGAAGACCTCCGAGCTGCTCAAGCGCGCCTCGTCCAACGTGCTGCGCTTCAAGACCGACCAGGCGCTGCCGGCCGATCTGGCTGCCGTGGCGCGCGTCACCGGTCGCGTGGTGCAGTTGCCGGCCCACAACGCGCTCGACGTGGAGCGCCTGCTGGCGCGGGCCCGTGAATGTGGCGTGACGGCCGAGGACATCGAGATCCGCAAGGCCGATCTGGAGGATGTGTTCCTCGATGTGATGACCGATGCCTCGACGTCAACCGCGCCGGTGGCGCCCGTGCCACCGACCGAGGAGCTCAAGGCATGACCGGCTGGCAAACACTCTTCTACAAAGAGGTGCTGCGTTTCTGGAAGGTGTCCTTCCAGACCGTGGTGGCGCCGGTCGTGACCGCGCTGCTCTACATGCTGATTTTCGGCCACGTGCTCGACGGCCGGGTCACGCTGTACGGTTCCATCGGCTACACCGCCTTTCTGGTGCCGGGGCTGGTGATGATGAGCGTGCTGCAGAACGCCTTTGCCAACAGCTCGTCCAGCCTGATCCAGAGCAAGATCATGGGCAACCTGGTGTTCCTGCTGCTCACGCCGCTGTCGCACCGCGCCTGGTTCGTGGCCTATGTGGGTTCGTCGGTGGTGCGTGGCATCGCCGTGGGCGCAGGCGTGCTGGCCGTCACCGCCTGGTTCGGCCGGCCGTCGTTCGTGGCGCCGCTGTGGATCTTCGTGTTCGCGGTGCTGGGTGCCGGCCTGCTGGGGGCGCTGGGCCTGATCGCCGGCTTGTGGGCCGAAAAGTTCGACCAGATGGCCGCGTTCCAGAACTTCCTCATCATGCCGCTGACCTTCCTGTCCGGCGTGTTCTATTCCATCCACTCGCTGCCGGCCTTCTGGCAGGGCGTGAGCCATCTCAACCCCTTCTTCTACATGATCGACGGGTTCCGCTACGGCTTCTTCGGCGTCAGCGACGCCTCGCCGTGGCTGAGCCTGTCCATCGTGGGCGTGGCCTTCGTGGTGGTCAGCGGCATCGCGCTGCATCTGCTGCGAACCGGCTACAAGATCCGACACTGA
>CAMLQP010000102.1 GCA_946482115.1 uncultured Comamonadaceae bacterium | reverse complement strand
CGAGCACCAGCACCATGTAGCCGGTGTCGGTGGCCTCGCCCTGGCGGATGATGGTTGTGCCGCTCTTGAAGCGCCGGGGGCGCATGAAGCCGACCACCGTCAGCGCCTCGTCCTCGCTGAGTTGCATCAGCGCGGTGGGCGCGCGCAGCAGGCGGGCGGCTTCGTGCGCGGCGGACGAACCGTCCACCGCGGCCTGGCGGTCGGCGGGCAGGCGCGACTCGGGGTGTTCCCGGCCGCGCGCGCCGAACAGTCGGTCAAAGAGGGACATGCCGGCATTGTGCCGTGGCGGCCTGGTAGCCCGGTGTGACCGAATGCGCGCTGCTTTTCAGGGCAGCGGGATCCACTCGTCGTGGTCGTCGGGCGGCAGCGCGAAGCGGCCTTCCCGCCAGTCGGCCTTGGCCTGTTCGATGCGCTCCTTGCTCGACGAGACGAAGTTCCAGAACATGTGGCGCTCACCCAGCGGCTGGCCGCCGAAGACCATCAGCGTGGCGCCGTCGGGCCCGGCGGTGACGGCGTCGCCTTCACTGTCGCCGGTGAACACCAGCAGCTGGCCGGGTTCGGCCGTGGTGTCGCCATGGGAGACGGCACCGCGTGCCACGTACACCGCCTGCTCGGCGTGGCCGCCGGTCAGGGTCAGCGTGGCGCCGGGCTGCAGCCGCGCGTGCAGCGCGAACAGCGGCGAGTGCGTGTGCACCGGCGTGCTCAGGCCATAGGCGCTGCCGGCGAACAGGCGCCACCAGACGCCGTCGGCTTCGTGCTCGGGCATCAGGGCCATCGGGTAGTGGGTGAAGGCGGGCTCACATTCCTCGTCGGCCTCGGGCAGCGCAACCCAGAACTGCATCAGCTCCAGCCCACCGCCCGCGAAGGACTCGGGGTGGGTGAAGCGCTCGGAATGGCTGATGCCGCGGCCGGCGGTCATCCAGTTCACGTCGCCGGGTTTGATGTCCTGGCGGATGCCCAGGCTGTCGCGGTGGGTGATCATGCCGCTGAGCAAGTAGCTCACGGTCGACAGGCCGATGTGCGGGTGCGGGCGCACGTCGGCGGCGCGCACGTGTTCGGGCGCCAGCGTCACCGGGCCGGCGTGGTCCATGAACACGAAGGGGCCGACGTGGCGGCGCTTGGCGTAGGGCAGCACGCGCCGCACGGTCAGGCCATGCCCCAGGTCGCCAGGACGGGCGTTGATCAGCATCTCCAACATGTCAGAGCCTCCCCATTCTTCCGGACTGGAAATCGACAAACGCCTGCTGGATCTCCTGCGGCGTGTTCATCACGAAGGGGCCGTAGCCCACGACGGGTTCGTCGATGGGTTCGCCGCACAGCCACAGCAGGGTGGTGTCGGCCAGCGCGGTCAGCTGCACGCCTTCGCCGTCGCGGGTGTAGACGATCATTTCCGCGTCGCCGGCTTCCTGGCCGTCGGCCGTCTTCACCCGGCCCTGGTAGACCAGCGGCACCGTGGTGTGGCCCTCGGGCGCGGGCAGGGTGATGGTGTGGCCGGCCTTGAGCTGCACGTCCCACACCTGCATGGGGGTGAAGGTGTTGGCCGGTCCGCTGGTGCCGTCGAACGTGCCGGCAATGGGGCGCACCGTGCCGGCGTCCGCGCCGTTCAGGTCCAGCAGCGGCAGGGTCGGGATCTGCGCGGCCGTGATGCCCTGGTAGCCGGGCGGCGCCATCTTGTCGCGCGCCGGCAGGTTCACCCACAGCTGCACCATGCGGAAGGGGCCGCCGCTGCGGGCGTAGGCCTCGCTGTGGAACTCCTCGTGCACGATGCCCGCGGCCGCGGTCATCCACTGCACCTCGCCGGGGCCGATGGTGCCGCCGCCACCGGACGAGTCGCGGTGCGTGACCTCGCCGTCGTAGACGATGGTCACGGTCTCGAAGCCGCGGTGCGGGTGGGCGCCGACGCCGCGGCGTTTCGTGGTGGGCTCGAAGACCACCGGGCCGCCGTAGTCGAGCATGAGGAAGGGCGAGAACGCCGCGGGGTCGTCGTTGTACGAGAACAGGGTGCGCACGGGAAAGCCGTCGCCGACCCAGTGGCCCTGGGTGTTGCGCTGGATGAATGACACGGACTTCATCGTGGGGAGTCTCCTTCTGAAGGCGCATTCTCTGCCGGCCGGGCGTTCAGCGCGACCCTCAGGGACAATCCGGGGATGCGTATTTCAGACCTGCGCCAGCGGCTCCAGTCCCTCGGCGCCCTGCCCAAACACCAGCACCGCGTGCTCCGCCTGTGGAGCAACGCCCTGCCGCAGACGGCGGGCAAGCGGCAGATCGAACACTTCCTGCCGGCCACGCTGCGCGCCGCGTTGCCGGCGTTGGAAGCCGATCTGGCGGGCTTGGCGACGCTCGCATCGGCCCATCCGGGCGAGGACGGCTCCGAGCGCCTGCTGGTGAAGCTGGGCGACGGCCAGCTGGTGGAAAGCGTGCTGCTGCTGCCAGACCGCACGCCCGGCCTGTGCGTGTCCACCCAGGTTGGCTGCGCGGTGGGCTGCCGCTTCTGCATGACCGGCACCACGGGGCTGATCCGCCAGCTCGGCAGCGCCGAGATCGTGGCCCAGGTGGCGCTGGCGCGCACGCGCCGGCCGGTGAAGAAGGTGGTGTTCATGGGCATGGGCGAACCCGCGCACAACCTGGACAACGTGATGGAGGCCATCGAGCTGCTGGGCACGGCCGGCAACATCGGCCACAAGAACCTGGTGTTCTCCACCGTGGGCGACCCGCGCGTGTTCGACGAACTGCCGCGCGGCGCGGTCAAGCCCGCACTGGCGCTGTCGCTGCACACCACCCGGGCGGATCTGCGCCGCGAGCTGCTGCCACGCGCGCCGCTGCTCACGCCCGAAGAGCTGGTCGAGGCCGGCGAGGCCTACGCCCGCGCCACCGGCTACCCCATTCAATACCAGTGGACGCTGCTGGACGGCATCAACGACAGCGACGACGAGATCGAGGGCATCGTGCGCCTGCTCACGGGCAAGTACGCCATCCTCAACCTGATTCCGTACAACACCACCGAAGGCATGCCCTACCAGCGCCCGAGCTGGGAGAAGGCGGCCGACATGGCGCGCCGCCTGCACCGCCGCCACATCCTGACCAAGCTGCGCATGTCGGCCGGGCAGGACGTGGACGGCGGCTGCGGCCAGCTGCGGGCGCGGGCCGAGAAGCCAGAACGACTCCTGCGGCGCGTCGTGCCGCTGCACCCGGCGCCCTGAACCCTTCGCGGAATGAAGCGGCAAATCCCCACTTTTTTTGGGGGTTAAGCCCGGTGCCAACTGGTCGATAGTGAAGAGACCGGTGATTCGATTTGTTACGACTGAATGTGTTCGGTCGACAGGATCGCCGCTCAACTCTTCACTTCGAGCACTTTGGTATGCGTGTCCTGTTGAACCCCCATGTCCCGCTGGCGGAACGGTCTGGCGGGCTCGGTGCCTGGCTGATGCAGCCCTTCGCCCGGTTGCTGCCCGCCTCATCCCGGCCGGCGACGGCGCCCGTACTGGAAGAGGTGGCGCAGCGCCTGAGCCAGGCGTCCGCCCTGTGGTCGACCCACCTGGGTACCGCGCAGGACCAGATGCACGAGGCCACGCAGACCCTGCTGGGCGGTTTCACCACCATTCTCCAGGCGCTCGACGCCATCGTCTCCCCCGGGGGTGAGGCCGGCGATTCCGCCGCCGAGGTGGACGCCAGGGCCGCGATGCTCGGCAGTTGTGAGCGGCAGCTGCGCGAACTGCTGGACACCTTCTCACACCTGGTCGCCTCGCGCGACGGCATGATGGGCTCGGTGCGCTCGCTCTCGACCGCCTCGCAGAGCCTGGCGCAGATGGCCGAGGACGTGAGCAAGCTCGCACGGCAGACCAACCTGCTGTCGATCAACGCCGCCATCGAGGCGGCGCGCGCTGGCGAGAGCGGGCGAGGCTTTTCGGTGGTGGCCGCCGAGGTGCGCCGCCTGTCCACCGAATCCGGCACCACAGGCAAAAACATCGCCGAGCAGGTGAGCCAGTTCGGCAGCCGCGTGCGCGATGCCCTGGAGGACGCCGATGCCCACGCCCAGCGCGATGCCCAGGCGGTGAACTCTTCCGGCCAGCTGGTCAACGACGTGATCGCGCGCGTCGACAGCACCGTCTCCGACCTCAATGCCCGCGCGGCCGAGCTGCGGCAGCGTGGCGCCATGGTCAAGGCCGAGGTCGAGCAGCTGATGATCGCTTTCCAGTTCCAGGACCGCGTGCACCAGATCCTCGACCAGGTGCGCAAGTCCATGGCCCAGGCCGCCGATCGGCTGCAGGGCGCGCTGGCCGATGGCCGCGTGCCCGACGCCAGCGAATGGGAGGCCCTGCTCACCGCGGGCTACACCACCGACGAGCAGCGGCAGGCCGCCTCCGGCGGCGTGGCGGGCTCCGCCGGCAGCAGCACCGAAACCACCTTCTTCTGACCCCCTCCGACCCCTGGGAGCCTTCCATGGCCAAGACCATACTGATCGTCGACGACTCCAGCTCACTGCGCATGGTGGTGAAGCTGGCCCTCAACCGCGCGGGCTACGACGTGCTCGAAGCCGCCGACGGCAAGGAAGGCCTGGCCCAGCTGGAGAAGGCGGGCAAGGTGCACCTGATCGTCAGCGACGTGAACATGCCGATCATGGACGGCATCGCCTTCGTGACCGAGGTCAAGAAGCACCCGCGCCACAAGTTCACGCCGGTGGTGATGCTCACCACCGAAGGCCAGGACGCCAAGAAAGAACAGGGCAAGGCCGCCGGCGCCAAGGCCTGGATCGTCAAGCCCTTCAACCCGCCGCAGCTGCTGGACGCGGTGTCCAAGCTGATCCTGCCGTGAAGGGCTGCCATGGACGCCCAGCGCCGCCTGCCCCCTGAACTGACCATCTATACCGCCGGCGAGCTGTGCGCCCAGGCGCGCACCTGGCTGGCCGACAACACCACCAGTGGCGGTGACGCCTGGACGCTGGAGGCCTCCGCGGTCGACCAGGTCGACGCCGCCGGCGTGCAGCTGCTGCTGTCGCTGGCCCGGTCCCTGGAGGACCGCTCGCAGGCGCTGCGGCTGGCCCAGCCGAGTACACCGCTGGTCGATGCCTGCGCCGCCCTCGGGCTGGCCGGCTGGCTGTCCGACCGAACCGAACAGGGAGCCACCGCATGAGTGCAAAGGACGCCGACCAGAGCTTCATCGCCGAGGCCTTGCCTGCCTTCATCAGCGAGTCGGGCGAACAGCTCGAAGCCATCGAACAACTGTTGCTGGAACTGGAAGACCAGCCCGAGAACGGGGAGCTGCTGGGGGCACTGTTCCGCTGCGCCCACACCGTCAAGGGCTCGGCCGGCATCTTCGGTCTGGACGAGGTGGTGGCGTTCACCCACCACGTCGAGACCCTGCTGGACCGTCTGCGCGATGGACTGGTCGCCTTCACGCCCGACATGGGCACGCTGCTGCTGCAGTGCAACGACCAGATCCGCTTCCTGATCCGTCTGGCGCAATCGGGCGGATCGGTCGGCGCCGACGAAGCCGCGGCCCGTGCCAGCCTCGAAACGCGCCTGCAGGCCTTCAGCGGTGATGCGCCGGCGGCCTCTGCGGGGGCAGGGGCTGTGCCCGAGGCCGTCGCCGGCGGCGACAGCGCCGCCCGGGTCTGGACGCTGCAGGTCGGCTTCCTGCCCGACACCTTCCGCAACGGCATGGACCCGCTGGCCATCCTCAACTACCTGCGCGGTCTGGGCAGCATCACCCGCATCCACTGCGACCGCTCCGCCGTGCCCGGCCTGGACGCGCTCGATCCCGAAAGCTGCCACCTGGCCTTCGGCTTCGAGCTGGAGACCACGGCCGACCAGGCGGCCATCGAGGCCGCCTTCAGCTTCGTGCGCGAGGACTGCACGCTGCAGATCACGCCGCCGGCGCAGCCGGAGGCCTGCGCGCCGCCCGCCGGAGCCGAAACAGCCGACACCGCATCCGCCACGCCCGCCACCCCTGAGGCCGCCCGGGCCCCGGCGGCGAACGCCAAGCCGCGCGAGGGTGGCGAGGAGCAGCGCTTCATCCGCGTGCAGGCCGACCGGCTCGATGCCGTGATCAACCTGCTGGGCGAGCTGGTGATCGCCGGTGCCGGCGCCTCGCTGCTGGCCCGCCAGTCGCGCCAGGGCTCGCTGATCGAGGCCAACGAACAGATCAACCAGCTGATCGAGGAAATCCGCAACGGCACGCTGCAGCTGCGCATGGTGCCCATCGGCGAGACCTTCTCGCGCTTCCGCCGCGTGGTGCGCGACACCGCCGCCGAGCTGGGCAAGGAGGTCCAGCTGGAGATCGTCGGAGGCGACACCGAGCTGGACAAGTCGGTGGTCGAGCGCATCGCCGACCCGCTGATGCACCTGGTGCGCAACGCGCTGGACCACGGCCTGGAGACACCGGAGCAGCGCCTCGCCGCCGGCAAACCGGCGCAGGGCCGGCTCATCCTCTCGGCCTGCCACGAGTCCGGCAGCATCCTGATCCGCATCACCGACGACGGGCGCGGCGTGCAGCGCCAGAAGGTGCTGGCGCGCGCCTGGGAGCGGGGACTGGTGGAGCCTGGCGTGGTGCCGGCCGACGCCGACATCCTCAAGCTGATCTTCGAACCCGGCTTCTCCACCGCCGAGAAGGTCACCAACCTGAGCGGCCGCGGGGTCGGCATGGACGTGGTCCGCAGCAACATCGAGGCGCTGCGGGGCACGGTGCAGCTCTCCAGCGAGGAGGGCGCGGGCTCGACCATCGAGATCCGCCTGCCGCTGACCCTGGCCATCATCGACGGCTTCCTGATCGGTGTGGGCGACTCGCGCTTCATCTTCCCGCTCGATGCGGTGGTCGAGGTGATCGAGAGCCGTTCCAGCGCCACCGAAATGGACGCCAGCGGCCGCGGCGTGACCGAGCTGCGCGGCCAGCCCCTGCCGGTGGTGAGTCTGCGCAAGCTCTACGCGCTCGACTCGCCCGAGCCCGACCGGGTCAGCATCGTGGTGATCCGCTCCGGCGGCCAGCGCTACGGCGTGTTGGTCGACCAGCTGCTGGGCCAGCACCAGACCGTCATCAAGCCGCTGGGCCGCATGTTCCGCAGCCTGCGCGGCATGTCCGGCTCCTCCATCCTGGGCAACGGCGACGTGGCTCTGATCTTCGACGTGGCCTCGCTGTGCCAGCTGGCGATTCATCCGCCGGGCCGATGGCGATCCCGCCCGTCGTCCCTTCCCTCTCCCGCTTCCCATCCGATCATCGAGAACCTTTCCGCAGAAGGACGTGCACCATGACCCCGACCCTCAACCAGACCCCCTGGATCGCCCGCGTGTTCGCCGGCACCGAACTGGACCAGCTCTCCCAGGCGCTGCAGGACAAGGAAAAGGCCTGCGCCGCGGCCGAGGCCAAGCTCGCTGAGGTCACCGGCAGGCTCGACCAGGTGGTCGCCGAGGCCGAGCGGGAACGCCAGATCAGCCAGGCGATGGCCGCGGGGGTCGTGACGGCCATCGACACCAGCTACGCCTACATCGAGTTCGACACCCAGGGCCAGGTGCTCAAGGCCAACGGCAATTTCTGTCGCCTGCTGGGCTACAGCGAGAGCGAGATCGTGGGCAAGCACCACCGCATCTTTGTGGACCCGGCCGTGGTGTCTTCGCCGGCTTACCGCGATTTCTGGGACGACCTGAACGCGGGCAAGACCCAGGCGGATGTGTTCAAGCGCATCGCCCGGGACGGCCGCGAGGTCTGGATCCAGGCCACCTACGCGCCGGTCAAGGACGACAACGGCCGCGTCACCAAGGTCATCAAGATCGCGACGGACGTCACCCAGTCCAAGCTGGAGGCGGCCAACTGGAGCGGCCAGGTCGACGCGATTGGCAAGGCCCAGGCGGTGATCGAGTTCGACCTCAAGGGCAACGTCCTCACCGCCAACGACAACTTCCTGCGCGCCCTGGGCTACACGCTGGACGAGATCCGCGGCCAGCACCACAGCCTGTTCGTCGACCCGGCCCATGCGGCCAGCCCCGAGTACCGGATGTTCTGGGACAAGCTTGGCCGCGGCGAGTACGACGCGGGCCAGTACAAGCGCATCGGCAAGGGTGGCAAGGAGGTCTGGATCCAGGCCTCGTACAACCCCATCCTCGACCCCGCGGGCAAGCCCTTCAAGGTGGTGAAGTACGCCACCGACATCACCGCGCAGCGCCTGCAGGCGGCCGACTGGGCCGGTCAGATCGAGGCCATCGGCAAGGCACAGGCGGTGATCGAGTTCGACCTCACGGGCAGGATCCTCAACGCCAACGACAACTTCCTGGGCACGCTGGGCTACACGCTGACCGAGATCCAGGGCCACCACCACAGCATGTTCGTCGACCCGGTCGAGCGCGCCCAGCCGGCCTACCGCGAGTTCTGGGAACGCCTGGGCCGCGGCCAGTTCGACGCCGGCCGCTACCGTCGCATCGGCAAGGGTGGCCAGGAGATCTGGATCCAGGCCTCGTACAACCCCATCCTCGACCTCAACGGCAAGCCCTTCAAGGTCGTCAAGTACGCCACCGACGTGACCGCCCAGGTCAAGGCCGCCGAGATGCTGGCCACCGTGGTCGAGCAGGCGCAGGCCGCCACTGCGGCGGCGCGTGAGGGCGATCTGGAGCAGCGCATCCCGGTCGAGGGCAAGACCGGCGCACCGCTGGCCCTGTGCGAGGGCATCAACGCCCTGCTGGAGACCACCGAAGTGATGTTCGGCGACGTCGGTCGTGTGTTCAGCGCCATGTCCAGTGGAGACCTGAGCCAGCGCATCGAGCGCGACTGCGCCGGCACCTTCCTGCGCGTCAAGGACGACGCCAACGCCACCTGCGACAAGCTGGCCGGCGTGATGGACGAGGTGCGCTCGGCCGCCGAAGCACTGACCGGTGCGGCCAACCAGGTCAGCGCCACCGCGCAGAGCCTGTCGCAGGCCGCCAGCGAGCAGGCCGCGTCGGTCGAGGAGACCACGGCCTCGATCGAACAGATGTCGGCCTCCATCTCGCAGAACAGCGACAACGCCAAGGTCACCGACGGCATGGCCACCAAGGCCA
>CAMLQP010000101.1 GCA_946482115.1 uncultured Comamonadaceae bacterium | reverse complement strand
CGTTGGCGCCGCCCGGGATGGGGTGCAGCATGGGCGTCTCGACCTCGAGGAAGCCGCTTTGCACCATGAAGCCGCGCAGCGCGGTGATGGCACGGCTGCGGGTGACGAAGCGCTGGCGCGCGGACTCGTCGGTCATCAGGTCGACGTAGCGCTGGCGGTACTTGATCTCCTGATCGGCCACGCCGTGGAACTTGTCAGGCATGGGACGCAGGCTCTTGGTGAGCAGGCGCACCGAGTCGGCCTGGATGGTGAGCTCGCCGGTGCGGGTCTTGAACAGCACGCCCTCGGCGGCGACGATGTCGCCCAGATCCCAATGCTTGAAGTCGGCGTGGGCGGCTTCGCCCACGCTGTCATTGTTCAGGTAGACCTGGATGCGTCCGCTGGACGGGCCGAAGGAGGCGTCCTGCAGCGTGGCGAAGCTGGCCTTGCCCATCACGCGCTTGAGCATCATGCGGCCAGCCACGCTGGCGCGCACCTGCAGGGGCTCCAGGTCTTCCTTGGAAAGACCGTCGTACTTTTCGAACAGCGCCTGGGCGTTGTCGGCCGGCTTGAAATCGTTGGGGAAGGCCGGGCCGCGCTCCCGCAGCGCCTTGAGCTTCTCGCGGCGTTCGGCGATCAGCTGGTTTTCATCGGCGGTGGGAGGCGTGACGGGGGTGTTCATGGTGGGCAAATAAGAAGAGGATTGCGCAGAAACCGCGCAACCCTCTATTGTAAGAAGAGCGTATGACCCGCCGCCGGGCCGCCCCAAGGCGGGTCAGCCCCCTCGGGGGGCAGCGACCCACACGAACTGGGGGCGCGTGGGGGTCAACACATCATTCGCCGAGATACGCAGCGCGCACCTTCGGGTCGTCCAGCATGTCCTTGCCGTTGCCGGTCATGGTGATCTCGCCGGAATCCATCACGTAGCCGCGGTCGGCGATCTGCAGCGCCCGGCGGGCGTTCTGCTCCACCAGCAGCACGGTCACGCCCTGGGCATAGACGTCGCGCACGACCTCGAAGATCTTGTCGACCATGATGGGCGACAGGCCCATGGAGGGCTCGTCGAGCAGCAGCACCTTGGGCTGGCTCATCAGCGCGCGCGCCATCGCCAGCATCTGCTGCTCGCCGCCCGACATGGTGCCGGCGAGCTGGTCCTTGCGCTCTTTCAGGCGCGGGAAGATGGTGAACATCTTCTCGATGTCGGCCTGGATGCCGGCCTTGTCGGTGCGGATGTAGGCCCCCATCAGCAGGTTCTCGGTGATGGTCATGCGGGTGAACACGCCGCGGCCTTCGGGCACCATGGCCAGACCTTCCTTGACCAGGTCCCAGGAGCCTTTGCCCTTGATGCTTTTGCCCAGGTATTCGATGTCGCCGCCTTCGAAGGCCAGCGTGCCGGTGATGGCCTTCATGGTGGTGGTCTTGCCGGCGCCGTTGGAGCCGATCAGCGTGACCAGTTCGCGCTCGCGCACTTCCAGGTCGACGCCCTTGACTGCCTTGATGCCGCCGTAGGCGACCTTCAGGCCCGTGACTTTGAGTAGGGTTTGTGCCATGTCGTTCTGTCCTCAGTGTCCGCCGGTACCCAGGTAGGCTTCGATCACCTTGGGGTCCTTCTGGACCTCGGCCGGTGTTCCGGAGGCGAGCTGCTTGCCATAGTCGAGCACGGTCACGCGGTCACACAGGCCCATGACCAGCTTGACGTCGTGCTCGATCAGCAGGATGGTGCGGTTGTCCTTGCGGATCTGGTCGATCAGCGCGCGCAGCTGGATCTTCTCGGTCGCGTTCATGCCGGCAGCCGGCTCGTCCAGGGCGATCAGCTGCGGGTCGGTGGCCAGGGCGCGGGCGATTTCCAGGCGGCGCTGGTCGCCGTAGGACAGCGTGCGCGACTTGTAGTCGGCGTATCTGGCGATGCCCACGTACTCCAGAAGCTCCATGGCGCGCGCAGCGATGGCCTTTTCCTCAGCCTTGAAGCCTGGCGTGCGCAGCACCGCACCGATCAGGCCCGAGTGGGTGCGCACGTGGCGACCCACCATCACGTTCTCCAGTGCGGTCATTTCGGCGAACAGCCGGATGTTCTGGAAGGTGCGGGCGATGCCGGCCTTGGCCACTTCGTGCACGGCCGTGGGCGTGTAGCGTTTGCCCGCCAGCTCGAAGCTGCCGCTGTCGGGCGTGTACAGGCCGGTCAGCACGTTGAAGAACGTGGTCTTGCCGGCGCCGTTGGGGCCGATCAGGCCGTAGACCTGGCCGCGTTCGATCTGGATGCCGACATCGGACAGGGCTTGCAGGCCGCCGAAACGCTTGGAGACGCCGGCCACTTTCAGAATGGTGTCAGTCATGGTCGTGTCTTCCGTTCATTTGCTCAGGGACTTGCCGTGCTCGGGCGCGGGCCAGAGGCCGCGCGGGCGCAGCAGCATGATCACGATCATGGCCAGCGCCACCAGCAGCTGGCGCAGGATTTCGGGGGCCAGTCGGCCATCGGTCAGAGCCTGCAGAGGCGAGGCCACGTGGCGCAGCACCTCGGGCAGGCCGGCCAGCAGCAGCGCACCCAGGATCACGCCCGGGATGTGGCCGATGCCGCCCAGCACCACCATGGCCACGACCATGACGGACTCCATGAGCGAGAACGACTCGGGCGAGACGAAGCCCTGGAAGGACGCGAACAGCACGCCCGACAGGCCGCCGAAGGAGGCGCCCATGCCGAAAGCCATGAGCTTGAGGTTGCGCGTGTTCAGGCCCATGGCCTTGGCGGCGATCTCGTCCTCGCGGACGGCCATCCAGGCGCGGCCGATGCGCGAGCGCTCCAGGCGGTAGCAGATGATGACCGACAGCACCACCAGGAACAGGAACAGGTAGTAGTACAGCGTGACCGGCTGAATGGTGAAGTCGCCGATGGTCAGCCGTTTTCCCAGGTTGATGCCGAAGATGGAGATGGAGTCGATCTGGCTCAGACCCTTGGGGCCGTTGGTGATGTTGATCGGACGGTCCAGGTTGAGCATGAAGATGCGGATGATCTCGCCGAAGCCCAGCGTCACGATGGCCAGATAGTCGCCGCGCAGCTTGAGCGTGGGCGCTCCCAGGATCACGCCCACGATGCCCGCGATGATGGCCGCGAAGATCATGAGCAGCCAGATGTTGTAGTGGATGCCGGTGGGAAAGGCGGCCTTGATGGCCGGGAAGGCGTCCGCCAGGTGGGGCGAACCCAGCAGGCCCATGATGTACGCGCCCACCGCAAAGAAGGCGATGTAGCCCAGGTCCAGCAGGCCGGCGTAGCCGACCACGATGTTCAGGCCCAAGGCCAGCAGCACGAACAGCAGCGCCATGTCGATGATGCGGACCCAGGCATTGCCGAAGCCCTGCAGCACCAGCGGCAGCACGATCAGCGCCGCCGCGGCGATCAGGAAGGTGATGATCTTGGCTTGTTTCGAATTCATCATGATGTGAACTCCCTGGCGGTCAGGCGCGATCGGCCACGCGTTCGCCCAGCAGGCCCGACGGGCGCAGGGTCAGCACGAAGGCCAGCACGATGAAGGCAAAGATGTCGGTGTACTGGCTGCCCAGGAAACCGCCGGTGAGCTTGCCCAGGTAGCCAGCGCCCAGCGATTCGATCAGACCCAGCGAGACGCCGCCGACCACGGCGCCGGCGAGGTTGCCGATGCCGCCGAACACCGCGGCCACGAAGGCCTTGAGACCGGGCATGAAGCCCATGGCGTGCTGCACGGTGCCGTAGTTGGAGGCCCACATGATGCCGGCGATGGCCGCCAGCATGGCGCCGATGATGAAAGTGGCGGAGATCACCACGTCGGGCTTGATGCCCATGAGGCCGGCCACGCGCGGGTTTTCGGCGGTGGCGCGCATCGCGCGGCCCAGGTTGGTGCGGTTGACCATCCACATCAGCGCGGACAGCACGACCACCGTGGTGCCGAGGATGAAGATCTGCGTCACCGAGATCACCGCGCCGCCGACGTTGACCGGATCACCTGGCAGCAGCGTGGGGTAGGACTTGGGCACCGGCTTCCAGATCATCATGGCGATGGTCTGCAGCAGGATGGACATGCCCATCGCGGTGATCAGCGGGGCCAGCCGTGGTGAATTGCGCAGCGGCCGGTAGGCGAGCTTCTCGATCGTGAAGTTGAGCACCGCGCAGACCACCATGGCGATCAGTGCGGAGACCAGCAGGATGATCCAGCCCGAGGTGCCGGGCATAGCGTCGCGCGCGAACACGATGATCTGCCAGCTGGTGAGCGCGCCCACCATGAGGATGTCGCCGTGCGCGAAGTTAATCAGGCCGATGATGCCGTACACCATGGTGTAGCCCAATGCCACGAGCGCGTACATACTGCCGAGAACCAGACCGTTGATGATCTGCTGCAGCAAGGTTTCCATTCAGGTTTCTCCGGTTGGTTCGGTGGCGCGGGCTCTTGGCCCGGCCCCCGTGCAACGTAGCAAAAAACCCGCCAGCCGGGCCTGGGGGCGGCGGGTTGGCGCCGGGCCGGATGCGGGTGAGGTGGCGCGGATTGTAGTCAACCGGCCCGTGCCGGCTCATGCGTGCAAGTCCCTAGAGCTACGGGAAAACCCTGCTCATTGGGGAGCTGTCTCTAACCCGGACAGCATTTTCGCGGGGGCATTAGCGGTCCGAATGGAGCCGTCGGGCAGGGGCTGCGAACGGGCCAGGTAGGCCTCGAAAGCCTGGGGCTCCAGCGGCCGGCTGAACAGGTAGCCCTGGAACACCTGGCAGCCCTGGCGTAGCAGGAAGTCGCGCTGGAGGCGTGTCTCAACGCCTTCGGCGATCACGGTCAGTCCCAGGCTCTGCCCCAGCGAGACCAGGGTGCGGGTGATGGCGGCGGCGTTGCTGTCGCCCATGACGTCGTGCACGAAGGACTGGTCGATCTTGAGCTGGTGCAGGGGCAGCCGCTTGAGGTAGCTCAGCGAGGAGTACCCGGTGCCGAAGTCGTCGAGCGAGAAGCCCACGCCCTGGGCATCCAGTGCCTGCATCTTGCGGATCAGGTCTTCGATGTCGTGCACCAGCATGCTCTCGGTCAGCTCCAGCTTGAGGCACCGCGCCGGGGCGCCCGTTCGCTCAAGCGCCGCCCGGACCTGGGCGATGAAGTCGGGCTGCCGCACCTGCTGGGCGCTGACGTTCACCGACAGGGTGAGCTCCCGGGTCTCGGGCCGCTGCTGCCACAGCGCCAACTGCTCACAGGCCGCTTCCAGCGCCCATTGCCCCAGCGGCAGGATGAAACCCGTCTGTTCGGCCAGCGGGATGAAGATGCCCGGCGAGACCAGCCCCCGCTCCGGGTCGCGCCAGCGCAGCAGCGCCTCTGCACCGACCACCTGTCCGGCGGCGTCCACCTGGGGCTGGTAGAGCAGCAGGAAGCGCCGCGCCGCCAGGGCGTCGCGCATGGCCATGTGCAGGCTGCTGCGGGCGGACTGGTCCGTGTTCATCAGGTAGAGCGTGAGCACCAGCACCAGCACCGCGCAGGTGGCGTTGACCCAGGTGCCGCCCACGCGGACGCTGTCGGGGATGGCGTAAGGCGTCGGGATGGCGAAATGCGTGCTCGCGAAAAAGAGGAAGGTGAGGAAGAACGTTGCCACCACGCCGTGGCGCAGCCAGGGCTTTTCGGCCTGGAACACGTAGTAGGCGCACAGCCCCACGGTCAGCAGGAAGAGGTGGCTGGAGCGCGGCGCCGTCTCCGTGGGCACGTCCAGCCAGACCGAGAAGGCGATCAGGACCAGATACAGGCTGCCGAACAGCAGGGCCGCGGCTCCCCGGTAACGCTGGCTGCGTGCCAGACCGACCACTCCGGCTCCGAGGGCGACCAGCAGCAGCTCCATGAGGGCGACCCATCGGTTCCCTTGCAGCAGGAAGAACACCGCCCAGCCCAGCCCCACGACCATCAGCACCACGCCCGCAGCCGACAGCAGGGACTGGGCGCGCCGTCGCCGTTGCACCAGGACTTCCTCGGTGGTGAGTGGTGGGGTCGGGTGGGGTCCCATGGTCGGGTGGCACGCGTTGGCGTGTCACCCATTATGGGAAGGGATCAAATGTGATGCAACTGCTATTTGCCAGGCGCTGGCCCCGTACCGTCGGCATGACGGGCATCCAGCTCCCGCAGGCGGGCCAGTTTTTCCGCGATGCGGATTTCCAGGCCCTGGGACGAGGGGTTGTACCAGCCCGGTGCCGTCAGGCCGTCGGGCAGGTAGCGTTCGCCGGCCGCGTAGGCGCCGGGTTCGTCATGGGCGTAGCGGTAGCCTTTGCCGTAGTCCAGTTCCTTCATCAGCTTCGTGGGCGCGTTGCGCAGGTGCATGGGCACGGGGCGCGTGCCGTCCTGCTTGACGAAGGCCTTGACCGCGTTGAACGCCTTGTAGACCGCGTTGGATTTGGGCGCCACCGCCAGATAGACCACGCACTCGGCCAGCGCCAGTTCACCTTCGGGCGAACCCAGGCGCTCGTAGACCTCGGCCGCGTCCAGTGCCAGACGCAGCGCGCGCGGGTCGGCCAGGCCGATGTCCTCGCTGGCCATGCGGACCAGCCGGCGCGCCATGTAGCGCGGGTCGGCACCGCCGTCCAGCATGCGCACGAACCAGTAGAGCGAGGCATCGGGGTCGGAGCCGCGCACCGCCTTGTGCAGCGCGCTGATGGTGTCGTAAAACTGTTCGCCGCCCTTGTCGTAGCGGCGCAGGCGCTCGCCCAGCACCTGCAGCAGCCAGGCGTCGGTGAGGGTGTCGCGCTTCTGCGCTGCGGCGGCCACCGCCAGCGTCTCCAGCGTGTTGAGCAGCCGTCGCGCGTCGCCATCGGCGTAGGCCAGCAGGCGCGAGCGGGCGGCGTCCTCCAGGGCGGGCACCGCGCCCAGCGCCTGGGCCTTGGCGACGATTTCGCCCAGGTCGTCCTCGGACAGCGGCTGCAGCACGTAGACCGCCGCGCGGGAGAGCAGGGCGGAATTGACCTCGAACGACGGGTTTTCGGTGGTGGCGCCGATGAAGGTGAACAGCCCGCTTTCCACGTGCGGCAGGAAGGCGTCCTGCTGGCTCTTGTTGAAGCGGTGCACCTCGTCGACGAAGACGATGGTGCGTTGCCGCATCAGGCCGTCGCGCGCGGCCTGGGCCTGTTCCACCGCGTCGCGGATGTCCTTCACGCCGCCCAGGACCGCGCTGATGGGGAGGAATTGCGCATCGAAGGCGTCGGCCATCAGGCGCGCGATGGTGGTCTTGCCCACGCCCGGCGGGCCCCAGAGGATGCAGCTGTGCGGCTGGCCCGACTCGAACGCGATGCGCAGCGGCATGCCTTCGCCCAGCAGGTGGCGCTGGCCGATGACCTCCCCCAGCGTGCGCGGGCGCAGCCGTTCGGCCAGGGGCGCGTGTTCGGCGGACATCAGGGCCTGATCACGTCCGCACCGGCCGGCGGGGTGAAGCGGAAGGCTTCGGGCTTGAGCGCCGCATTCGCTTCGAAACCGGAGAAGCGCAGCACCGAGCGCTGGCCGAAGCTGTCGAGCATGTCGAGCTCGGCCAGCTGGCCGTTGCGAAAGCCCAGGCTCATGCTCTGGAGCTGGGCCTCGCGGTTGAGCGGCAGGGCCTGCACCCACTGCGCGCCGTCGCGGTCGGGCAGGGCGCTGAGCTTGAAATAGGCCTGCAACGTCTTGAGGTCGGTGGCCGAGGCGATCAGGCCGGCGGGCGTGCCGCCCAGGGCCTGCTCCTGCGGGCGGGCGGTCACCTGATTCAGGTCCACGTCGTGCAGCCACAGCGTCTTGCCGTCGGCCACGATGGTCTGTTCGAACGGCTTGGCGTAGTGGAAGCGGAAGCGGTTGGGTCGCAGGAACTCGAAACTGCCGCTGGAGGTCTTGCTGCGCGCGGCACCCTCGCCGGCACGCGCAGGCGTGGTCACCGTCTGGGTGAAGGCGGCACGGCCAGCCTGGGTGCCGCGCAGGAACTGTTCGAGCGCCTGCAGGCCGTCGGCGTGGGCGAGGGAGCCGGCCAGGGCCAGCGCGGCGATGAGCAATCGGTTTTTCATGCGCAGTGGGATTCCGCGTGCCGGCCCAAGGTTCACTCGCCGCTGCGCGCGGCTACGAGTATCTCGCGCTGGCCGCTGGCCGTGAGCGCGCTCACCAGGCCGGCTTTCTCCATGTCTTCCAGCAGCCGCGCGGAGCGGTTGTAACCAATCTTCAATTTGCGTTGCACGTAGGAAATGCTGGCTTTGCGGTCCTGCAGCACCACGGCCACGGCCTGGTCGTACATCGGGTCCTTTTCGCCTTCGCCACCCCCACCGCCGCCCTCGCCGAACAGGTCCAGGCCACCGCCTTCGCCATCGATCCCGCCGCCATCGAGCACGCCCTCGATGTAGTTGGGCTCACCACCCTGTTCCTTCAGGTAGGCCACCACGCGGTGAACCTCGTCGTCGCTCACGAAGGCGCCGTGCACGCGCACCGGAAAGCCGGTGCCCGACGGCATGTAGAGCATGTCGCCCATGCCCAGCAGGGCCTCGGCGCCCATCTGATCCAGGATGGTGCGGCTGTCGATCTTGCTGCTGACCTGGAAGGAGATGCGGGTCGGGATGTTGGCCTTGATCAGGCCGGTGATCACGTCCACGCTGGGCCGCTGCGTCGCCAGGATCAGGTGGATGCCGGCCGCGCGCGCCTTCTGCGCCAGGCGGGCGATCAGTTCCTCGATCTTCTTGCCCACCACCATCATCAGGTCGGCCAGCTCGTCGATCACCACCACGATGTAGGGCAGGGTCTCCAGCGGCTCGGGCTGTTCGGGCGTGAGGCTGAACGGGTTGCCGATGTGCTCGCCGCGCGCCTTCGCCTCGGCGATCTTGGTGTTGAAGCCGGCCAGGTTGCGCACACCCAGCTTGCTCATCAGCTTGTAGCGCTTCTCCATCTCGGCCACGCACCAGTTCAGGCCGTGCGCGGCCTGCTTCATGTCGGTCACCACCGGCGCCAGCAGGTGCGGGATGCCCTCGTAGACCGACATCTCCAGCATCTTGGGGTCGATCAGCAGCAGCCGCACGTCCTTGGCGTCGGCCTTGTAGAGCAGCGACAGGATCATGGCGTTGATGCCCACCGACTTGCCCGAGCCGGTGGTAC
>CAMLQP010000100.1 GCA_946482115.1 uncultured Comamonadaceae bacterium | reverse complement strand
TCCTGGGGCTACGGGCCCAGCGGCGGTGTCGGGCTGGTGGTGGTGATCTTGCTGATCCTTCTGCTGATGGGCCGCATATAGCGCACCCGTTTCCAACGGGCGCTCCACAACACGGCGCTCGAGGCAAAAAAGACAAACGGCCCTTTGTGGGCCGTTTTGTCATGGTGCCAAACGAATGCCAAAGGGCTCCGCACGAGGCCCTGCCTAAGCCACTCCGGTCCGCTTTCCACCCGCCACGGCAAAGGCCGTTGAAAACGCCGCGAATTCCTTGTCCGCCACCTTGCCGTCGGCCACGCCGCTGCGGTCCATTAAATCCATCACGGCCTGAGAAAACCCGGTAGCTGCCTGTTCCCCCTTGGTTTTGGCAAGGCCGTCCAGAAATTCCGCCCGGGTAATGGCGCCATCCTTGTTCGCATCGAAACCGGCAGTCAGCTGCACCTTTTGCGCATCGTCGGCGCCAAAGCGGGTCAGCATTTCGTGAAAGTCTTCGACGGACACCGCGCGGGGCATAGGCTGCGCCGCCGAGATCCCTGCCCCGCCAGCCGCTGCGCTCACCGCGTTGCCCAGCCTGCCCTGGGACACCAGGATGCCCTTGCCTGCGAATCCCGCCAGGGCCTCGGCCTGCGGGCTGAGGCTGAGCACCGTGGACGACTGCGGCTGCGTGTCGGCATCGCTGCGCCGTGAGGCGGCGGGCCTGCCCGATCCGCCGGATGTGGCATTGAAAATGAGAGAGGCGACCGAAGCGAGGCCAGAGATAAGCGGGGACATGGCTGTGAACTCCTGTGTGGCGATCACGCGGGGGCTGTGCAGATCACACATCCCGCCGCTTCGCCCGGTGAGCAAAGGCTACGCCCATACACCCGCCGCCATGCACCGATGAGACCGGTCAAACCCCGCCATTTCCATGCCTCCTGGCCACCGAGCGCAGCGGTGCCTGCCGCGCGCCTAGGCGTAACCGGGCCCAAAAGCCACGAACTCACCTGACAGCTGCCCCGCCGCACGCCCCTGGTAGTGCAGCCCTGCATCCTGCACGATCCGGCCCAGCCCCTTGCGCTGCAGCATGCGCGTGAAGGGCAGCCAAACCTCCGGCTCAGGCGCCTTCGCCACAGCGGTGAACGCACCGTCGATGGGGCTCAGATAGTCCATGGAGTTGCGCTGGATCACCAAGCGGCTGCCCAGGCCCTGGGCCGACAGCCGAAGGTGCAGCATCGACCAGGCGGCCAGGATGGCCACCGCCGATGCGCTGCCGCCAAAGACGGTGTCGCGGTGATTGATGTTGGGCGCCAACGGAGCGCTCAGCACCACCTGGTGTTGCGAAGCCTCGACCACGGTGACGGCCATTGCCGCCGACAAGGGAATGTGCTGGTGCAGGTACGACTGGAGTTCAATTGCGTTCACGGTGCTGTGCCAGGGTCGGAGGTTTAGGCCCCCAGAGCCAGTTCAATGGGAGAGGGGGAGGCAGGGTTGGGCAGCACGTGCTCAAGGGAACTGACCCGTTCCAGTGACCGACAAGCCGTCCGACGGCGCCGGCAACGTGTCGATCAACGTGGCGCCGCCGAGCGCGGTCACGCGCACCTGCACCGGTCCGGCGGCGATCTCGCTGGGATGGACGAAATAGTTGTAGTCGGTCCGCGCCACGCGGATCCAGTCTGCGCTGCCGCTGGGCTTGATCTCCAGGCCTGTGACGGGCAGGCGGTGGTTGCGCACCTGGATCGCCACCCACCAGCGGCTGCTGCCCTCCTTGTAGCGGTAGCTCACCGGCCCGCTGACGTCACCCGGCACCACATGCCAACTGATGGGTACGCGCCCTGCCACCGGATCGGCGATGCGAGCGAAGGCTTCGGCGCTCAGGTCCAGGTCGCCCGTTTTGCATTCGGGGCACTGGTCGGTGATGCGCACCGTGACCGAGCCCTTGGGCCCTGTCACGGCCACAAACTGGCCGCACACGGCGCTGCCCGCGTAATCCGGTCCGTTCATTGCGGCCACCATCAGGTTGCCAGGGCTGGCGTCGAAGCTGCAATTGCCCTGCCCGGTGGCGCCATAGTAGGTGCCCTCGCCGGTGTAGGTGGGCGACAACGCGCCTGGCACCGACGGCGAGGGAGCCGGAACCGGTGCCGGGGCTGGCCCCGGAGCCGGTGCTGGAGCCGGCGCGTCGGACCCCACGGCGGGGGCATCGGCCGAACCACCGCCGCCACAGGCGGCCAGGGACACCAGCGCCAGCAGTGCGGACAGCCGCGCCAGACGGCGGGCGGGGTGGGCAGGGGAAGTGTGCGGATTCATCGTTGTCATTCTGCAATGGGTGGTTCTGATTCCGCCGAAGGCACCAGGGCAGACGCGGAGCGCACGCGCGGGGCAGCGGCGAGGCGATCGTATCCATTTGCGGCCCGCATTCCATCGCCACAGGCCATCCGCGTGAAAGCAATCGCAACAGGGCGCCTTCGGGGCCCGGCGGTCACGGCCTGCGGGCCAGCGGCACTGTCACACGAATGCAGGTGCCGCCCTGCTCCCGCTGGAACACCTGCAATTCGCCCCCAGCCAGCGTCGCCCTGCGAGCCATCCCGGCCAGGCCCGAGCCTGTGCCCACGGCGCCTTGCAGCACGGGCGGGGGCACGATACCTTGGCCGTTGTCGCGAATCTCGATGCACCAGGCAGCGGGCTCTGACAGGTGGGTTGCGCGTACCTCGATTTCGGTGGCCTGCGCATGCTGCAGCGCGTTGCTCAATGCCTCTTGAAAAATCGCGACCAGGTGCGTGGCGCTGTCTGCGTGGGGCAGTTCCGCAATCTGGGGCGCCTCCACCTCCCACACCGTGCGGATGCCGCGCTGCGCCAGCACGGGACCGACCCGGTACCGCAGTTGCGCCAGCTGGTCCGCCAGCGGCGCGTCCCCGGCATCCATCGAATCCACCACCATCCGCAAGTCGAGCAGGCACTTTTCCAGAGCCGCGTGGACTTCCGGCGCGCGGACCCTTGAGGATTCGAGCAAAACCAGGGCAAAGACAAGCTGGGAGCCCACGTAGTCGTGCAAGTCACGGGCAATGCGCCGCCGCTGTGCCAGTACCTCCGCGCTGGGGCGCTGGCCGATCCGGGGGCGCCATTGCATGGCCCGGGGCAACTGGACCAGCAGCATCGCACCCAGCCCCCCCGTCGCGCCCGCCGCCGCCAGCTGCCACCAGCGCTGCGTTGACGCACCGGCCGACCCCACCCACCGGAATGCCACAGCCATCAACACGAATTGCAACAACCAGATCCCGATGCAGACCACGGCAAACCAGGGTGGACGTGTGCGGAACATGGGCGAACTCAGTCTGGCCGATGTGTACACATTGCCGATGCCGCAGCGTCGTCCGCGCGACGCTGGCTAGAACAGCCCCCGCAACGAGGCAAAACGCACGGCCTGGGCCCGCGTGCGCACCTGGAGCTTGCGATAGATGTTGCGCAGGTGGGTGTTGACCGTCATGCCGCTGATCAGCAGGCGCGAGCCTGCTTCCTCGCTGGTATAGCCGCTGGCCACCATGCGCAGGATTTCCTTTTCGCGCGCCGACAGCCGGTCGGCCTCATCGGGTTGCCGCCGCTTGGTTTCGGCGCCGTGCGCCCGGTCAAAACGCTGCAGGAGCCTGCGCGCAATGTTGGGTGTGATGGCTGCCCCGCCGTTGGCCACCTGCAGCACGGCCAGCGCGTAATTGCGAAACCACGAGTTCTTGGCGACGTAGCCCGAGGCCCCGAGTTCGAATGCGCGCAGCACCTGATCATCGTTTTCCATCACCGAGATGACCACGGCCTGGGCCGACGGCCGCGCGGCCTTGATGTACTGCAACAGGTCAAAGGCATCGCCGTCGCCCAGATTGAGGTCCACCAGCAGCACGTCGAACTCGTGCAACTTGATGGCCTTGCGCCCTTCCCTAACGCTGCCTGCCTGGGCCACCAGGAGGGTGCGGGGGTCGGCCATCAGGTCCTGTGCGATGCCCAGACGCACGTGTGGGTCATCGTCCACGAGAAGCACGCGGACCGGGCTGGCCTTTTGGCCCGCCAGGAACGCTGGCCACACGGACGGCGGATTGTCAAAGGTCTCGAATTGGCCGGAGGCCCCCGGCGGCACAGGCGCCGCGTCTGTGATCGATAAGCCGGCCAATCCCTGCGTGAACAGGGAGGAGGAAGTGTCGGTTTGACATTGATTCATCACACAAAACTCCCGCGGAGTGCGTCCGTTGCCATTCAAAACAGTCGTTACTGATCCCGCCTTCAGCGCGGTATATGCAGGTCGTTTTCCTGGGCCTGCACTGCGCGCCGCTCTGAGATTCAGATACAAGATGCGCTAAAAAAACGTTGAAATCCATAATCAATTGAGCGGCTTACAAACGTTACATGTCGTTACTACCCGAAATTGTGGTTCCGCGTCAATGGCCAGCCGTCCACTCAAGAACCCGTTCAGCCATGGAACGCATCCATGGCGCCCCCGCAAACCCCGGCGCAGGTCCACCGATACGGCTACTGCGTTTGGCGGATTCGCGCAAGACACATCCCGGAACACACTGAAACCAGACAGCGCCCACCGGCCATGACCCCTGCAGGGGTTGCAGCCCGAAAGCCCTGTCCAAACCCTGCATCGCAGTTTGCTGCGGTTGCAGCACGTGCCGAAGTTCATTCTTGAAGGATCTGTCATGAAAACCCTTGCTTTCATCGCGCTCAGCGCCATCGCCTCCACCGCCTTGGCCACCGGTCCCGTTGCTTCCAGCCCTGAAATCTCCATCACCGGCAACTCCACCCAGTCGGTGTCCCTGACCTCCGTGTCGGTGAACAACAACTCGACGGGCTCCAAGAGCGAAGCGTTCCAGAATCTGGCCTCCAACACCGGCAACGTCACTATCAGCGGCAACTCTGTCCAGACCGTGACAGGATTCGGCGGCAACGTGACCAACACCGCCAGCGGCAGCGAGGCCTATGCCAGCCAGAACCTGTCCTCCAACGTGGGCGAGGTCACCATCAGCGGCAACTCCAACCAGTACACCGGGATGGTCTATTCATCCATCAACAACCTGTCCAGCGGTGGCAACAGCAAGGCCGTGCAGAACATCGCCTCCAACAACGCCTGCTTCACCTGCCAGCCCACCAAGACTGTTGGCTGGCCTCACTGAGAACGCAGCCACCGTGCAGGCAGCGGCTTAGGGGCCCTCTGCTCGGATCTGCGCGCCGTGCGCATCCGCGGGCCCGGGTGGCCTGTCGCGCACGCAAGCCTCGCAATAGCTCCGGCTATTGCTGGGTTTGCGCCTTGGAGCCCATCCCGATCCGCAGCGCGCACTTTCCGCTTGATTCGTGCAGAGGATCCCTTAGCGGCCGGCTCCGGGCGGGGCACCACCGCCCGGACATTTGCCAAGGAGCGCACCGCCAGGGCTGCGAGCAGCCACGGCGGTGCGGTCCCTTCCCCATTCCAGGAGGCGTTCCATGAGCACACTTTTCTTTGCGCACCCCGCGGCATGGGCAGCTGCCGTCGGGGCCGCATTTCTCGCGGTCCCCGCAGGAGCGCAGGCCCCCGGCGAGGACCCCGTCGTCCTCACCAAAAAGCTCAGCGTGCAGATGCAGCCCACGGGCGCGGCGGCGGCTTCCACCGGCCTCGACAATCAGGGCGCCATGCCGTCGTGGCTGCGCGCACGCATCGCGCGCTATGAGGCCAGGGCTTTCTCAGACGACACCAGCGGCATCGCGACCCAGAACGATGTCGTCACCACCGCCAACGCGCAGGGCATGCAAAAGACCTGTGTGCAAGAGGTGGGCAGCAACACGGCAGCAGCTGGCAGCGCGGGCAAATATGGCCCCAACCAGGCTCCGCAAATCGTGGTGCTGCGCGGCGACCTCGTCAACATCTGCAAATAGCCCGTTCTGCATTGCCGCAGCCCCGGCAGCAAGGAGAATCACATGCCGCCATCAGTCTTCGGCCCGCCCCGCCGGGGCGCCTGCACCACCGCAGGGCTCCGTCATCCCACGCTCTGGTGGATGCTGCTGGCACTGGTCCTGGCGCTTGGCGGTTGCGCCACCCCACGGGACCCGCGCAAGGACCAGGAATTCCAGAGCTTGGCCTCCATCACCGACCGGCCCGTGGTCCGCCCCACCCGCTCGATCTCCAGCTTCTCCGATTCGCTGATGTGCATGGACCACCTGCTGCGCGATGCGCAGCTGCCCACCACCTTGATCACCAGCAAGCAGATTCCCGACTATTCCACCCGCGTGACCGTGGCCACCAAGGACATGGTGATCACCGCGCTGTCGCAGATGTCGCGGCTGAGCAATGCGTTCCGCTTCGTCGACTATGAGGTGGACATCGCGCGGCAGGACACGGTGCAGAACCTCACCACGATCCTGCTCAACAACAACCAGATGCAGCTGCAGCGGCCCGCGCTGTACCTCTCGGGCGCAATTTCGTTCGTGGACCAGAACGTCATCAACAACCGGTTTGACACCGGCCTTTCCGGCCCCCGGATCGACATGGGCTACAGCCAGAGCCGCAACGCCACCATCATTGGACTGGAGATGCACCTGGGCGATTTCCGCACGCGCACGCTGATCCCCGGGCTGGATTCGGCCAACGAGGTCATCATCGGCAACGGCGGCCAGGGCATCGATCTGGCGGGCCGCATCGGCACCTATGGCGTGCAGTTCAATGTGGGACGCGACTACACCCAGGGCTCGGGCGGCGCCGTGCGCACGCTGGTAGATCTGGCCACCATCGAGCTCATCGGCAAATGGGCCCGCGTGCCCTACTGGCAGTGTCTGACGCTGGAGCAGAACCATCCCGACTTCCAGCGGCAGCTGCGAGACTGGTTTGACGAGGGCTCGCCTGCCGTGCGCACGCAGCTCATCGCGCGTTCGCTGGCCAGCCAAGGCTATCTGGCCGCCAGCACGGAGCCCGTGCCTGAAAACAGCCCGGTGCTGCGCAAGGCGCTGGCGCGCTTTCAGGCCGACAACGGGATGGTGGTGACGGGCGTGGTGGACTTTGCTACCTACGAACGTGCGCTGCGCAATTTTGTGGGCCTGTCTCCCGGCGGGACGCTCGCCCGGATCGGCTGGGCCAGCACGCATGCCGAGCCCGTCATGGAAACGGCCGTGGCGCAGGGATCTGCCACCGGTGCCACCCATGCGGGCGATGCGCCCGTGAGCGCAGCGCAAGCGGCCTTTGGTCTGCGCGAACCCGTCAAATACGGCGCGCCGCCCCCCGAGCGCACCATCGAGCTGCAAATCGAGAACGTGCTGCTGGAGCGCACGGCGTTCGAAGTGGGCGAACAGATCTTCCTGTCGGCCACGGTATCGCGGGCGTCCTACCTGCAGTGCTATCTGGCAGACGCCACCGGCACCGTCATCCGCCTGATACCCAACCAGGCCAATCCCAAGGGCTGGGTGGCAGCCAACCAGGCCATCCGCATCCCCGACTGGATGAGCCCCAACCCGGGTTTCATCATGGATGCGGCCAGCCCCGGGACCGAAGGCGTGGCCTGTTTTGCCACCGATGACGACAGCACGCCCCAGCTGCCCGAGGCGCTGCGCGGCCCACCGCTCAAGCCCTTGAAGGACTACAACACGCTGGAGCGGGTGAACGAGGCCTTCGCGGCGGCCTTGAGCCCCACGGGTTACACGGGCAACGCGGTGTACTGGCATGTGATGCCGCGCCGTGTGGTGCCCGCCGCACCCGCCCAACCTGCGGCGCGCAAGTAGCAAACCCGGGTAATGCCGCACGGCGCAGGCCTTTCACACAAGGCTGCGCCGCAGGCAGTGACCGCCATGTCCAACACCTCCCCGCCCCCTCCCCCATCAGCGCGCCAGGCGCTGCGGCGCTGGCGCCATGCAGCCTTCGCGCTGGCGTGCGCCCCCGTATGGATGCTTTCCTCGCCCGCGCTGGCGTCGGCGTATGCACTGCCCGCGCCCGCCGAGGCCCCCATCGAACGCGCGGCCCTCAACGATGCGTCGCCGCGCACAGCGGGGCCGGACAGCCCGGCCCGGGAGAAAACATTGCAAACCCTCCGCAGCACCGCGCAATCCGACGGCGCGCCGTCCCGCAAACAGCGCGCCCCCGCAGGCCGCGCGAGCCCCGACGTGTCCCCCGCCGACGCGGCCTGGCTGCTGGGCTTGCTGGCCCTGCACGGCCTGGCCATGCCCGCAGACCCGTCGCAAGCCCAGCGCTGGTTTGAGCGCGCGCACATGCTGGGGCACCCCTTGGCACCGGCCGGCCTGGCGTGGTGCCAGCTCAGCGGCTGTGTGGCCGCCCCCCACCCGGTTGCAGCCATGCGCTGGATCGGACTGCTGCGCCGCACCGATGCGGGCCTGGCCCAGTACCTGCAATGGCACGCCGCCAAAGCGATGGCCCCCATGGCCGAGCCCCCCAGCGCCTCTCCCGTTCTGGAAGCGCGCAGCGCTTCGGCACCTGCCGCGCCGCCCTCGGGGGCCGCGCTGCAAAAGCTCCTGGCAGATGCTGCGCGTGCAGGCAACGCCTCCGCACGCAACGAACTGGGTCTGGAGCTGCTGGCTGCAGGCGAGATGGAGAAGGCGCTGGCGCAGTTCGAATCCGCTTCGGCGCGGTCCGAGGCTGCAGCCGCCAACGCCCGACTCGTGGCCAGCCGCATCCACGCTGGCGAGGTGGCGCGTGCGCCAGCAGCGCGGCGCAGCGGGGCCGATTGGTACGACCAGGCCCGCCGCTACCACCAGGGCGACGGGGTTCCCGCCAACTACGCCGAGGCGGTGCGCCTGTACCAGATTGCCGCCAGCAGCGGCGACCCCAAGGCGCGCCGGATGCTCGCGCTGATCTTCTCTCAGCCAGCGCCCGACGGCACGGTGAACATCACCTGGATGCAGCAGCTGGCAGGGATCGACACCGGCCCCGCGGGTACCGCCCGGGGCGCGGCCCAGCCTGTGGCCTCGCAGGGCTGGCAGCGCGACCCGAGCCCGCTGTACGAATGGGTCCCGCCCGAGTGGAAAACGCCTGGCGCGCCCCCCCGGCGATGAACCCACAGGAGAGCGCCCACATGGGCACCGCCACGTGCTCGCCGCCCCATGGAAATTCAAGTCAAAACAAGCTCTGACGCCCTGCAGTCAAGCGCCAGTAGCTATGTTTTATATAGCACCATCGTCAGACAGCTGGCGGCAGCAACAGCCCCTGCTGCGCCGCCACCGCCTCGCGCAGAAAAGCCCAGGTGGCCTGCATGCGGGCCACGTGCTTGTTGTCCACGGGCA
>CAMLQP010000099.1 GCA_946482115.1 uncultured Comamonadaceae bacterium | reverse complement strand
AGCTTCCACAAGGAAGGCAAGCACACCGAGTCCATGAAGGCACTCGGTGACGCCAAAAAGATGCTCGGGCTTTAAGTCCCCTTGACGTAGGGGTTGCTGAGCCGCTCGCGCCCGAACGTGCTTTCGGGGCCGTGGCCCGGTATGAATACCGTCTCGTCACCCATGGGCCACAGGCGCTGGGTGATGCTGGCAATCAGCTGTTCGTGGTTGCCCTGCGGGAAATCGGTGCGGCCGATGCTGCCGGCGAACAGGACATCGCCCACGAAGGCGCGTCCGGCCTCGGGCGAGTGGAACACCACGTGACCCGGCGTGTGGCCCGGGCAATGGCGCACGTTCAGCGTGCTGCGCCCCACCTGCACCGTGTCGCCATCCGCCAGCCAGCGCGTGGGCGTGAAGGCCTCGGCCGGCGGAAAGCCGAACATCGCGCCCTGCTGCGGCAGCCCGCTGATCCAGAACTGGTCACCCGGGTGCGGGCCGATGATGGGCAGATTCAGGCGCCGCGCCAGCTCGGCGGTGCCGCCCGCGTGGTCGATGTGGGCGTGGGTCAGCCAGATCTGGCCCAGTTTCAGACCCAGGCGCCCGACCTCGGCCAGCAGGTCGTCAAGATCACCACCGGGGTCGATGATGGCGGCCTCTCGCGTTTCGTCGCACCAGACGATGGAACAGTTCTGCTGGAAGGCGGTGACGGGGACGGTGTGGTAACGCAGCATCGGTCAAAAGCACGAAAGGGCATGAACAGCCCGACATTGTGAACCGCCCGAACATAATGGGCCGGCCCACCCGGGGGCGCCACCAACGGAGCGTTCATGGCCTGGTTCGCGTGCACCGTGTTCCTGTCGGCTTTCCTGCTGTTCCAGGTCCAGCCCATCGCGGCCAAGATGATCCTGCCGTGGTTCGGCGGCACGTCCTCGGTCTGGAGCGTGTGCCTGGTGTTTTTCCAGGCCACGCTGCTGCTCGGCTACGCCTACGTTCACTGGCTGCACGAGCGGCTGGCTCCCCGGCGGCAGATGGTGGTGCATGGCAGCGTGCTGCTGCTGAGTCTGCTGACCCTGCCGATCACGGCCGATCCGGCCTGGAAGGGCCTGGCGCTCGACCACCCCAGCCTCAGCGTGCTGGGCGTGCTGGCCATGACGGTGGGCGTGCCCTACCTGCTGCTGTCCACCACCGGCCCGCTGATGCAGGCCTGGTACGCGCGGGCCCACGCCGGCACCGCCCAGCCCTACCGGCTGTACGCGCTGTCCAACCTGGGCTCCATGCTGGCGCTGCTGTCCTACCCGGTGGTGGTGGAGCCTTTCTTGACCGTGCCGCGCCAGGGCTGGGTCTGGTCGACGGGTTACGGCGCCTTCGTGCTGGTGTGCCTGGCCACGCTGCGCCACACCTGGCAGCGGGGGCGGGATGCACCGCCGGCTGCTGCCACCACGCCCGCTGGCGAACCCGACCAGGTCGCCGCGCCCCCGTGGCACGAGCGCCTGCTGTGGATCGCCCTGGCGGCCACCCCTTCACTGCTGCTGCTGGCCATAACCCGCCACCTGACGCAGGACGTGGCACCCGTGCCCTTTTTGTGGGTGCTGCCGCTGAGCCTGTACCTGCTCAGCTTCATCCTGTGCTTCGACGCGCCGCGCTACTACGTGCGCCCGCTGTTCATCGGCGCGCTGCCGCTGGCATTCTGGGCACTGGACCACGTGCTCAACCACGGCGCCAACGTGCCGCTGCTGGTGGCACTGCTCAGCGGCGCGCTGTTCGTGTTCTGCATGGTCTGCCACGGTGAGCTGGTGCGCCGGCGCCCGCCGGTGCGCCACCTCACGCTGTTCTACCTGATGCTGTCGGTGGGTGGCGCGCTGGGCGGCCTGCTGGTGGGCCTGGTGGCGCCGGCCGTGTTCGACGCCTACCACGAGCTGCCGCTGGGCCTGATGCTGTGCGCGCTGCTGGTGGCGGTCGTGTTGTGGCCGCAGGCGCCGCGCCTGGTGCGCGCGGGGCTGGTGCTGGCGCTGCTGGCCTACGGGCTGCGCCTGGGCCAGGTGGCGCTGGAGACGGTGCAGGGCTACCGCAGCGTGACGCGCAACTTCTACGGCCAGCTGCGGGTGGAAGACAGCCGCGACGAGCGCCTGGGCCCCATGCGCGCCCTGGTGCACGGGCGCATCAACCACGGCGAGCAGGCGCTGGCACCCGAGCACCGGCGCGAGCCCACGGCCTACTACTGCCGCGATTCGGGCATAGGCCGTGCGATCGCCAGCCTGCCGCAGGACCGACCGCACCGCATCGGCGTGGTGGGCCTGGGCACCGGCACGCTGGCCAGCTACGGCCGCGCCGGTGACGAAATGCGGCTCTACGAGATCAACGAGCAGGTGCTGGAGCTGGCCCGGCGCGATTTCACCTACCTGGCCGACACGCCGGCCACCACGGTGCCGGTGCTGGGCGACGGCCGGCTGATGCTGGAGCGCGAACCGCCGCAGCGTTTCGACCTGCTGGTCATGGACGCGTTCTCGGGCGACTCCATCCCCACCCACCTGCTGACGCTGGAGGCGCTGGGCGCGTACCGCCGCCACCTGCGCGAGGACGGCCTGCTGGCCCTGCACATCACCAACCGCTACCTGGACCTGGAACCTGTGATGGCCGCCGCCGCGCGGACGCTGGGCCTGAAGGTCCTGGCACTGCGGCTCAAACCCCCGGCGCAAGACCTCTACTGCCGCAGCTCGACCTGGGTGCTGCTGCTGACGCCGCAACAGGCCGCACGGCTGCCGGCGCCGCTGCGCCAGGGCGAATGGGTGGAACCGCGTCCGGGCTTCCAGCCCTGGACGGACCATTTCTCCAACCTGCTGGCGGTATTGAAATAGGGCCGTTCAGGCCAGCACGTTGACCTGGGTGCCAACGCTGCCGCCGGTGGCCAGCGGCAGGCTGGCGGGGATGGACTGCAGCAGCGCGAGGGCGCCGGCGGCCTGCACGTCCATGGCCTTTTTCATGACCAGGATCTGGGCTTGCTGGGTGGTCTGGGCCTGCTGCATCTGAACGGCAGCATTGACCATGGCGGCAGGGGATACATCCATACGGACATTTATCGTCCGTGAGCGGCGGTTCTTGAGGACTTTTCAGTCCCAGGTCAGCTCCACCCGGTTGCGGCCGCCGGACTTGGCCCGGTAAAGCGCCTGGTCGGCACGGTGCAGCGCGCTCTCGGGGTCATCGCCGGGCAGCAGCGGGGTCACGCCAATGCTGACCGTGATGGCGATGGACTCGCCGCTGTCCAGCCGCACCCGCATCGCCTCCACCTCGGTGCGCACGCGTTCGGCAGCGGCCTGGGCGGCCTCGCGGCCGGTGTTGGGCAGCAGCAGCGCGAACTCCTCGCCCCCCACGCGACCCGGCAGGTCGGCGCCGCGCGGCGTCGCGCGCAACACGTCGGCAAAGGCTTGCAGCACGCGGTCGCCCACAGTATGCCCCCAGGTGTCGTTGACGCGCTTGAAACGGTCCAGATCGAGCATCAGCAGCGCGGTTTCCTCCTGCGGATAGCGGCGAACCCGACCCAGCTCCTCCTCCAGCCGCGCAAGGAAGTGGCGCCGGTTGGGCAGCCGGGTCAAGGCGTCGGTGGTGGCCAGCGCGGTCAGTTCATCTTCGTGCCGCTTGCGCTCGGACATGTCGCTGCCCACGCACAGGTAGGGACGCACGGTGTCGCCATCCTCGGCCATCACGCTCACGGTCAGGTCCAGCCACAGATCGCCCTGCGGGCCGGGCCAGGCCACCTCCCGGTGCACCGGGCCGGGCTCCAGCTGCAGCTGCACCACGGCCTGGGCAATCGCCTCAGCCACCGGCGCCGGCAGCACATCGGAGTAGGGCTGGCCTGGAACGGGGGTCTCCATGCCGGTCAGCGCGCGCAGGCGTCCGGGCTGGTGAAAGCCCAGCAGGCGGCCACCCGCGTCCACCACCACCACCAGGTCGTCCATGGCCGCGATCAGGGCGCGCATCTGGCGCTCGTTGTCGGCCAGCGCCTGCTCGACCTGCCGGCGCTCGGTCACGTCGACGATGGCACCTATGCAGGCCAGCACGGTTCCCTGGGCGTCGCGCTGCGCGCGCAGGGTGTCCTCGACCCAGACCGTCCGGTTCTGCGCGCCCAGCAGCCGGTAGCTGTGTGTCAGCGACCCGCTGGCGCCTTCCTGCCACCAGTGCTCGAAGCGGGCGATGGTGGCCTCCCGGTCCTGCGGGTGCAGCCGGCTGCGCCACCATTGGGCGTCACCGAGCACGTGCTGCCCCGCCGTGATGCCCAGCAGCCGGTGCAGGTTGCCGCTGACGTAGGACGGCGCCAGCGTCTGCGGATCCAGCGTGTAGGTGACGACCGGGCTGCCGTCGAGGATGTGGTCGAGCCGCTCACGCTCCTGCCGCTGGGCCTTGCGGCTGTGCGCCAGGCGCACGGCCAGCCAGGCGGTGGAGGCGAGCGCCAGCGCCAGGACCGGGAGCAGCCAGTAGGGCAGGTAGGCGACAAGCGGCGCGGACATGGGAGACGGCTCCGTTCACGCCCAGGTCCGCACCGCTGCCCGTCAGCGCAGGGCCTTGCCAGCCATGCGCATCAGGTCGTCAAGCGGGTTGCCGTTGCCGTCAAGGTCCAGCAGCGCCCCCAGCCCGCCCGCCCCGCCCTGACCGCCGCTGGCGGGCCTGCCCCCCAGCAGGCCGCCGAGCAGGTCGCCCAGGCCGCCGCCTGGCGACGCCGCCGCCGGGGCGCTGCCGGCGTTCTGCCGCGCCATGAAGCCCGTCACCGCCATGGCCAGCAGCGGCAGCATCTTCCGCAGCAGCGCCGGGTCCAGGCCCGAGCGCGCAGCAGCGTCCTGCGCCACCGTGCGGCTCACGTCCTTGGAGCCGAAGATCTGCCCCAGCACCTCGTTGCCCGCTCCCGCGTCGGTGGGCTGGGCGCTCAGCACCTGGTCGAGCAGGCCCGGGCCGCCCAGCTGGCCGAGCAGGTCGCCCAGGCCGCCGAGGCCCGCAGGCTGGGCCTGCCGCTTGAAGCCGCCCAGAATGGCCGGCAGCAGGGCTTCGGCGCCGCTGGTGGCCTGCTCCTCGCGGATGCCGAGGTCGCGTGCGACCGATTGGAGGGCGCCTGTCTGCGCCAGCAAGTCCGTGATCTGCATGGCAGGCTCCCGGCTCAGTCCAGCAGGTCCGGGGGCACCTGGCCGCCGTTGGCCGCGATGTGCGCCAGCACGTTCTTGTGCAGCCACATGTTCATCTGGGCCGAGTCGGCCAGCAATTCGTCCGGGCCGTTGAGCTCCTGGAACAGCGCCTTGCGCGCGGCCAGGCTGCTGTCCATGTCCAGCAGCTTGAGCAGGTCCACGATGGAAGTGCGCCAGTTGAGCTTCTGCGGGTTGGCGGCGGCGCGTTTTTCCATCTGCGCCGCAACGTCGACCAGGGTGATGGAGCTGACCGCGGCCGGCGCTGCAGCGGCAGGGGCGGCGCTGGCGGCAGGGGTCTCGGCCGCCGCGGGGGGCATGGGCGCCGCCGCAGCGTTGCCAATGCCCAGTTTTTCGAGGATGGTGTTGAAGAATCCCATTTGTATGCTCCCAAGTCGGTCGCGAGGCCCTGTCCGGCGGGATTGCCGAACCTCGGTGCCTCGAACCTGCACCCATCCTACGGCATTTGCCGCCCGCTCTCAGAGGGTGAAATCGTAGCCAATCGTCAGCGGAGCATGGTCGGAAAACCGCTGGTCCTTGTAGACATTGGCCAGCCGCGCGTGCGGCGCCAGGGCCGGCGTGGCCAGGTGGTAGTCCAGCCGCCACCCCACGTTGTTGGCCCAGGCCTGACCCCGGTTGCTCCACCAGGTGTAGCACTCGCCGGTGGTGTCGGGGTGCAGCTGGCGGTACACGTCCACCAGGCCGCCTTCGCCCAGCGCCTTGGTCATCCAGGCGCGTTCCTCGGGCAGGAAGCCGCTGTTCTTCTGGTTGCTGCGCCAGTTCTTGAGGTCGATTTCCTGGTGCGCGATGTTGAGATCGCCGCAGAGGATGAAGTCGCGCTCCGCCCTGAGCGCCATCAGGTGCGGGTAGAACACTTCGAGGAAGCGGAACTTGGCGGCCTGGCGGTCCTCGCCCGAGGAGCCGCTGGGAAAGTAGGCGCTGATCAGGCTGAGCTTGCGTTTCGGGGTGTCGAAACGCAGCTCGACGTAGCGGCCCTCGTCATCGAACTCGCCACGGTCGAAACCGATGCGCACGTCGCTGGGCTCGTGCCGGCTGTAGACCCCCACGCCCGAATAGCCTTTCTTCTGCGCGTAGTGAAAATGCCCCTTGAGGCCGGCGATCACCTCGAAGCGCCCGGCCACGTCATCGGCCTGGGCCTTGAGCTCCTGCACGCAAATACAATCGGGCGACACGGCCGCCACCCACTCCTGCAGGCCTTTGTTGGCGGCAGAGCGGATGCCGTTGAGGTTGAGGCTGGTCAGTTTGAACAAGGAATTTCCCATGGTGGTCGATGGCGCGCCGGACAGTCTGGCACAGGATTTCGTGCAATTCTCGGTCGAATCGGGCGTGCTGCGCTTCGGCGAATTCAAGACCAAGGCGGGCCGGATGTCGCCCTACTTCTTCAATGCCGGCCTGTTCGACGACGGTGCCAAGCTGGGCCGGCTCGCCGCATTCTATGCACAGTCCATCGTGCGCAGCGGCATCGCCTTCGACATGATCTTCGGCCCGGCCTACAAGGGCATCCCTCTGGGCGCGGCCGTGGCCATCGAGCTGGCCCGGCTGGGCCGCAATGTGCCCTTTGCCTACAACCGCAAGGAAGCCAAGGACCACGGCGAAGGCGGCACGCTGGTGGGCGCGCCGCTCAGGGGCCGCGTCATGATCGTGGACGACGTGATGAGCGCGGGCACCGCCGCGCGCGAGTCCATCGCGCTGATCCGCGCGGCCGGCGCCACGCCGGCGGCGGTGGCGATCGCGCTGGACCGCCAGGAAATGGCGACCGAGATCGGCGCCGATGGCCGGCAGCGCGACCTGCCGCACAGCGCCGTGCAGTACGTGCGAGACACCCTGGGGCTGCAGGTCTGCGCCATTGCGAAACTGACGGACTTGCTGCAGTATCTCGACAGCCTGTCCACCCCCGAGTCGGCCCAGCACCGCAGCCGCGTGCAGGCCTACCGCGACCGCTACGGCGTCACCTGAAAGCGTTGCCACCAGCCATGAGCCCCCGCCTGCCAAGCCGTACCCGCCTGTCCGCCTGGGGCCTGGCCCTGTCCAGCCTGCTCGCGCTGCCGGCCGCGCAGGCGCAGAGCATCTACACCTGCGTGGACGCCAAGGGAAGGCGCCACACCGCCGACCGCCCCATCGTCGAGTGCCTGGACCGGGAGCAAAAGGAGATGTCGCCCCAGGGCACGGTCAAGCGCGTGGTTCCGCCCTCGCTGACGGCCGAGGAACGCGCCGCCGCCAAGGCCCGCGAACAGGCCGAGGCCGACCAGCGGGCGCGGGCCATCGAGACCCAGCGGCGTGAACGGGCGCTGGTGCTGCGCTACCCCAGCCAGGCCGCCCACGACAAGGAGCGCGCCGACGCCCTGGCCCAGGTGGAAGGGGTGGCCGCCACGATACGGCTGCGCCAGGCCGACCTCGACAAGGAGCGCCAGCGCCTGGCTGGCGAGATGGAGTTCTACCAGAAGGACCCGGCCAAGGCCCCCGCACGCCTCAAGGCCCGCATCCAGGACAACGCAAACCAGATCGCGAACCAGCAGATGGCGCTGGACAACCAGGCCAAGGAAAAGGACCGGGTCAACGCCCGGTTCGACGAGGAACTGGCGCGGCTCAAGGTGCTCTGGAGCGCCCAGGCACCGACCGCGAGCCGCTGACCCTCTCGCCCGGCGACGGGGCGCCGGCCGCCTCAGCCCAGCCGGGCTTTCAGCAGCGCATTGACCTGGGCCGGGTTGGCCTTGCCCTTGCTCGCCTTCATGGCCTGGCCGACCAGCGCATTGAAGGCCTTGTCCTTGCCCGCCTTGTACTGCGCCACGTTGTCCAGGTTGGCGGCGATCACCTCGTCCACGATGGCCTCCAGCGCGCCGCTGTCGTTCATCTGGCGCAGGCCCTTGGCCTCGATGACGGCGTCCACCTCGGTGCCCTCGCCGCTCCACAGCGCGTCGAACACCTGCCGGGCGGCATTGTTGCTGACGGTGCCGTCGGCGACGCGCGCGATCAGCGCGGCCAGCTGCGTGGCGCCCACCGGCGCGTCGGCGATGTCGCGCTCCTCGGCGTTGAGGCGGCGCGACACCTCGCCCATGATCCAGTTGCTGGCCAGCTTGGGCTGGCCGCAGGCCTTGGCCACCGCCTCGAAATAGGCCGCCATGGCGGTGCTCTGGGTGAGCGTGGTGGCGTCGTATTCGGGCAGCGCGTAGTCGCGCACGAAACGCTCGGCCATCTGGCGCGGCAGCTCGGGCAGCTCGCTCCTGACGCGCTCCACCCAGTCGCGGGCGATCGCCAGCGGCGGCAGGTCGGGATCGGGGAAGTAGCGGTAGTCAGCCGCATCTTCCTTGGTGCGCATGGCGCGGGTCTCGCCGGTGTCGGGGTCGAACAGCACGGTGGCCTGCTCGATGGCGTGGCCGTCCTCGATCTGCTCGATCTGCCAGCGCACCTCGAAGTCGATGGCCTGCTGCATGAACTTGAACGAGTTCAGGTTCTTGATCTCGCGGCGCGTGCCCAGCGGAGCACCGGGCTTGCGCACCGAGACGTTGGCGTCGCAGCGGAACGAGCCTTCCTGCATGTTGCCGTCGCAGATGCCGATCCAGGTGACGATCTTGTGCAGCTCCTTCGCGTAGGCCACGGCCTCTTCGGACGAGCGCATGTCGGGCTCCGTCACGATCTCCAGGAGCGGTGTGCCCGCGCGGTTCAGGTCGATACCACTCTGGCCGATGAAGTCTTCATGCAAGGACTTGCCTGCGTCTTCTTCGAGGTGGGCGCGCACCAGGCGCACGGTCTTTTTCTCATCGCCCAGAAAGAATTCCACCTCACCGCCTTGCACCACCGGAATCTCGAACTGGCTGATCTGGTAGCCCTTGGGCAGGTCGGGGTAGAAGTAATTCTTGCGCGCGAACACGCTTTCCTCGGCGATGTGCGATCCCACGGCCAGGCCAAAGCGGATGGCGCACTCCACCGCCGCGCGGTTCATCACCGGCAGCGTGCCGGGCAAGGCCAGATCCACCGCGCAGGCCTGGGTGTTGGGCTCCGCGCCGAAAGCCACCGAGGCGCGGCTGAAGATCTTGCTGTTCGTGGACAGCTGGGCGTGGGTCT
>CAMLQP010000098.1 GCA_946482115.1 uncultured Comamonadaceae bacterium | reverse complement strand
GCCACAACGACTATCTGGGCGCCGGCTGCGGCATGGGTTATGAGGCCACCATGTATTTGCTCGAACGCGGCGTGCGCCTGACCGGCACCGACGCCTGGAGCTGGGACGCGCCGTTCTCGTACACCGCCCAGCGCGTGGCCGAGACCGGCAACAAGGCCCTGATCTGGGAAGGCCACAAGGCGGGCCGCGACATCGGCTACTGCCACCTGGAGAAGCTGCACAACCTGGAGGCCCTTCCGTCCACCGGGTTCACCATCAGCTGTTTCCCGCACAAGATCCGTGGTGCGTCTGCGGGCTGGACGCGCGCCGTCGCCATTTTTGATTGAGGACCGAACCGCCATGAGCTTTCCCCCCATCCACCGCGTCGTCACCGGCCACTCCGCCGACGGCAAGGCCATCATCGCCAGCAGCGGCCCGCTGCCCACCGTGGTCGAGATCGCCGCCATCCCGGGCACGGTCTTCCACGAGGTCTGGAGCACCGCCGCCACCCCGGCACCGGTCGACAACGGCGCCGACCCCACGCTGGGCCCGTTGATGCTGCCGCCGCCGAAGCTGGGCACGCGCATGCGCTTTGTCGACATCCCGCCCGACACGGCGGAGTTTCTGTCGCAGGGGGCCGGCAAGATGAAGGACGCCTTTGCCCAGATCGGAGACGAGAAGGCTTCGACCGTGAAGGCCCACTCGCCGCACCCGCTGATGCACCGCACCGAAAGCGTGGACTATGGTGTGGTGATCGAGGGCGAGATGACCCTGGTGCTCGACGAGGGCGAGGTGCTGCTCAAGCCGGGCAGCGTGGTCGTGCAGCGCGGCACCAACCACGCCTGGGCCAACCGCTCGGGCCAACCCTGCCGCATGCTGTTCGTGCTGATCGACGGCGTCTACGACCCGGCCATCGCCGAGGCACTGGCCTGATCGTGTTGAAGGACCACAGATGAAATTCGCATCCTTGCGCGACGGCCGACTGCTGATCGTCTCCCGTGACCTGACCCGCGCGGTGCACGCCGCGCCGGTGGCGAGCAGTCTGCTCGACGCCCTGCAGCGCTGGGACGCCGTGGCGCTGCCGCTGACCGATCTGTACGAAGCGCTCAACGCTGGCGCTGCTGCGGGCGCGCTGCCCTTCGACCCGGCGCAATGCGGCGCGCCGCTGCCCCGCAGCCCGCAGTGGCTCGATGGCTCGGCCTTTCTGAACCATGGCCACCTGATGGAGCAGGCCTTCAACACGCCCCCCATCCCGCTGTTCGACAGCGTGCCCGTGATGTACCAGGGCGCAAGCGACGACTTTCTTGGGCCGTATGACGATGTGCCGCTGCCCAGCGAGGCCGACGGCATCGACTTCGAGGGCGAGTTCGGCGTGGTCACCGGGCCGGTGCCCATGGGCACCTCGCCCGAGGCCGCGCTGGCCTGCGTGCGCCTGGTGGTGCAGATCAACGACTGGAGCCTGCGCGCGCTGGGGCCGCACGAGATGAAGACCGGCTTCGGCTTCCTGCAGGCCAAGCCCTCCACCGCCTTCGCGCCGGTGGCGGTCACACCCGACGAACTGGGCGGTGCCTGGCGCGACGGCCGGGTGCAGATGCGCCTGCAGGTGCAGTGGAACGGCGAGCGCTTCGGCGAACCGCACGGCGGCGAGATGAACTTCCACTTCGGCCAGCTGGTGGCGCACGCCGCCCGCACGCGCCGGCTGAGCGCGGGTTGCATCGTCGGTTCGGGCACGGTGAGCAATGTGGCGCGCGCCGCGGGCTCGGCCTGCATCGCCGAACGCCGCGTGATCGAGAAGATCGACCAGGGCGAGATCCGCACCGGCTTCATGAAGTTCGGCGACCGCGTGCGCATGCAGGCGCTGTTCGAGGACGGCCGGCCCGGCCCCTTCGGCGTGATCGACCAGCGCGTGGTGGCGGGGTGAAGGGAGCTCCGCGATGCATGTGCTGATCACGGGTGCGGCGGGGTTTCTGGGTCGGGCCCTGGCGCAGCGCCTGCGGCCCGGCAGCCTGCTGGGCGACCGGGCCGTCACCCGGCTCACGCTGCTGGACCTGGCGTTCGAAGGCCAGCCGCCGGAGGGTGTGTGGCACTGCGGGGGCGACATGGGCGACGCCGGCTGGCTGCGCGACGCCTTGAACGACGGGCCGCCCATCGACGCGCTGTTCCACCTCGCCAGCATCCCCGGTGGTACGGCCGAACAGAACTACCCGCTGGCGCGCCGCGTGAACCTGGACGCCACGCAGACCCTGCTGGAGCAGGGCCAGCAGCAGGTGGCCGCCGGCCATGGCGCGCCGGTGTTCGTGTTCGCCAGCTCCATCGCGGTGTTTGGCCACCTGCCCGCGGTGGTGGACGACGACGCGCCCACCCGCCCGCAGATGACCTATGGCACGCAGAAGCGCGTTGGCGAGCTGTGGGTGGAGGACTTCAGCCGGCGCGGCTGGGTCGATGGCCGGGCCGTGCGCATCCCGGGCGTGCTGGCCCGCCCGCCCGCGCGCACAGGCCAGCTCTCGGCCTTCCTCAGCGACCTCATCCGCGAGCTGGCGGCGGGCCGGGCCTTCACCTGCCCCACCGCGCCCGGGGCCACCACCTGGGCCTCTTCGTTGCCCTGCGTGGTCGGGCAGCTGCTGCACGCGGCCCGCTTCGACGTGGCGGCCTCGGATGGCCACCGGGTGCTGACGCTGCCCACCCTGCGCTTTGCCATGGAAGACCTGGTGCAGGCGGTCGGCCGCGTGCACGGCACACCGGCCGCCGACCTGGTGCGCTGGGCGCCCGACGAGCGCATCGAGGCCCTGTTCGGGCGCTTCCCGCCGCTGGTCACGCCGCGCGCCGAGGCCGCGGGCTTCCGGGCCGACGCCGATCTGGAGGCGCTGGTGCGGCAGGCGCTGGCACCGGGCTGAAGGAGGGCGGTTGCAGACCATCCTCGATTCCAAGTGGCACCTGTTCGCGAAGGTCGCTGAAATGGGCAGCCTGTCGCGCGCCTCGGCCGCGCTGGACCTGCCCCAGTCGGTGGTCAGCCGGCACATCGCCCAGCTGGAGGCAGAGTCCGGCAGCCGGCTGTTTCGCAGGACCGGGCGCGGCGTGGTGCTGACGGAACTGGGCGAGCGCATCTATCCCCGCGTCAAGGCACTGATCCGCGAGGCCGAACAGCTTGCCGACGACATTCGTACCAGCCGGGGCGTTCCCATGGGCGAGGTCCGCCTCGGCTTGCTGCCCTCGACCGTGGCCGTGCTCGCCGGCCCGCTGTTTGCCGAATCCCGGCAACGCTTCCCGGAGGTGCAGCTGCACATCACCGAAGGGTCCAGCGCCCAGCTCGAAGAGTGGCTCAACGAAGGCCGGCTGGACCTCGCGCTGCTGCTGCGCGAGGACCACACCGCGCGCGCAGACGAGCCGGTGCTGACCACACTGCCGCTGTTGCTGGTCGTTCCCGTGGGGCACGCGCTCGCGGGTCGCCAGTCCATCGCGTTCCGGGACGTGCTGGCGCTGCCCCTGGTGCTGCCGTCGCACCCCCACCCGCTGCGCGCGCGACTGGAGACGCTGGCGCGGCAGCACGGTGCGGCGCTGACGGTCGCGGCGGAGGCCGACTCCATTCACCTCCAGCACGAGATCGTGGCGCACGGTGGCGGTCTGGCCATCACGGCGGGCCAGCTGAGCGAGCCACAGCGCCAGCGGCTGGCGACCCTGCTCATCGTGGACCCGGTGCTGCCGCGTTCGGTGGTGCTGGGCACCACGCTGCACCGGCCTTCCACGCAGGCCCTGCGCGAGGTGTCCCGGCTCATCCTGGAAACGGCGCCCGCCTTGCTGACGCCGTAAGGCCCGTGCGTTCAGCCATCCGGATTCCGGATAGCTGCTTTCGCGTCCAGAGGCTCGCTCAGAGGGTCACCGATCCCTAGCATGCGTCTCCATTCACAGGAGACATGCCTTGGGAACTTCCCACCCCGATGCGGCCATCGCCGTGCCGCCGACCCTCTTCCTTTCCGACACCGATGTCGCCGGTCTCACCGACTGGCCCTCGGCCATCCGCGCGCTGCACCAGGCCTACGCCGGCAGCGTCAGCCCGGCCATGGTGCCGCCGCGTTCCATGGCCCGCGGCGACGGCCTGTGGCTGCGCGCGCTCACCGCCGTGTCGCCTTCGGGCGGTCACCTGGGCTGCAAGCTGATCTCGGCGTCGATGACGCATCGCCGGGCCAGCTACCTCATCTCGCTGTTTGACCAGACCACGATGGGCCTGGCCGCGCTGATCGACGGCAACCGGATCACCGGCATCCGCACAGCCGCCACGGCCGCGGTCGCCGTCGACACCGCGGCGCCCCAGCGCCCGCTGCGCGTGGCCGTGATCGGCGCGGGCTTCGAGGCCCGCGGCCTGCTGCTGGCCCTGGCCTCGGTCCGCGCGCTGGCGGCTGTCCAGGTCTTCAGCCCCACGCCCGCCAGCCGCGAGCGGTTCGCCGCCGACATGCGCAGCCAGACCTCTCTGGAGGTGGTGCCGGTGGCTTCCCCGCAGGACGCGGTGCGGGGCGCCGACGTGGTGCTGTGCGCCGCGCGCAGCCGCGACGAGTCGCCCGTGCTGCGGGGCGAGTGGCTGGAGCCCGGCATGACCGTGGTGTCCGTCGGCTCCACCCTGCCCGAGCAGCGCGAGGTGGACGAGCAGGTGCTGGCGCGGGCCGCCCTCATCGTCGCCGACATGGTCGAAGAAGTGGCGCACGACACCGGCGACCTGCTGGCCGCGCACCGGGCCGGTATCGATGTGTCGTCCAGGCTGGTCTCGCTCGGTGATCTCGTGTCGGGCCAGGCCATGCGCCAGAACGCCGCCGACATCGTGGTCTACAAGTCCGTCGGCTCCGCCCTGCAGGACGTCGTCACCGCCGAAATGCTGCTGGCCCGCGCCCGCGAACAGGGCATCGGCACACCGCTTGCCCACAGCATCGTCCCCGTTTCCAAGTAACCGTCCTCCATCCAAAGGAACACCATGGCTTCGTACCAACGCAGCGACGCCCGCGCCTGGGCCCGTGAACATCTGGTGGGCTGCTCCGCCGTCACCATCCCCAGCTTCAGTGCCGACTGCAAGCGTCTGAACGAGCGCGGCATCCGCCACGACATCGAGCGCGTCGTAAAGCTGGGCTTCCGCTACACGCTGCTGTGCTCCGAGGTCGCGATCACCGCCGAAGAGAACGCGCAGTTCACCGCATTGGCGCGCGACACCGCCGGCGGCCAGCTGGGCCTGTTCTTCCACGCCGCGTTCGGCACGCTGGCCGACAACATCGAGGCCGTGAAGCTGGCCGAGAAGGCCGGCGCCGACCTGGTGCTGCTGTCGTACCCATCGAACTTCTGGCCGACCAGCGAGCAGGAGATCTACGACTACACCAAGGCCTTCTGCGACGCCACCGACCTGGGCGTGATGCTGTTTCCCATCCCGACCTGGGGCTTCGAGCGCGTGCACCCGGCCGGCATGTCGGTGCAGCTGGTGCGCCGTCTGCTGGCGGACTGCCCGAACATCGTGGCCATCAAGTCGGAGCAGGGCTTCCCGCTGCCCGCCGGCATCTGCGAGATGTACCACCACTTCCGCGAGGAGGTGGTGATCAGCTGTCCCATCGAGGCCGACGCGATCCCGCTCATGAGCCTGATGCAACTGCAGTTCTCCGGCACCAGCAACACCCAGTGGATGGGCGACTACTACCCGCGCGCGTTCGAGCTGGCGCGCAGCGGCCGCTGGGAGGCGGCGATGGCGCTGTACTGGAAGGTGAACCCGGCGCGCCAGGCCAACACCGCCGCCTCGGCCGCATCAGCCCCGGCCATCGGCGCGCTCAACCGCACGCAGTGGAAGTACCAGGACTGGCTGGCCGGTTTCAACGGCGGCCCGCTGCGCGCGCCCACGCTGCGCATCCCCGACCGTTTCATGAAGTCGCTGCGCCAGGGCCTGGTGGCCTCGGGCTGCGAGGTCACGTCCGACCCCGACTCGGCGTTCATGACCGGCCGTCATCCCTGCTGAATGAAGCACAGACCAGCCGAGGAGTACACATGATCAAGATGATGGCAGCCATCTGCCGCAAACCCGGCATGACGCATGCCGAGTACCTGGCCTACGTGCAGCATGTGCACGGCGCGATTTCGAAAGAGCATCCGGCCAAGCTGCGCCGCTATGTGCAGAACCACGTCTTCGATGGCGCGTTCGGCAGCAGCGCCGACAGCGTGCACACGATGACGATGGCGCGCGACTCGATCACCGAGCTGTGGTGGGACAGCCCGCAGGACATGCAGGCCAACTTCGCACACGAGCATGTGCACACGAAGGTGGGGCCCGACGCGGCCAACTTCGCCGACGCCAGCCGCACGCTCAGCCTGGTGGCGGTGGAGACCGAACAGCCGGTGCCGCAGCCCGGCCGCGCGGTCGGCGCCAAGGTCATGCAGTACCTGCGAATGGCCGAAGGCCTGGCGCTGCCGGCGTTCTTCGAGCGCTGGGCGCGGGCGCACGAACGCGCGCTGGCCGCGTCGCCCTTGGCCGCCGTCTCGATCCGGCGTTGCGTGCACAACCGCCAGGTCAGTGAGTTCAATCCGATGCTGGCGTACTTCGGCGCCAAGGACGTGCCCATCTACGAAGGCGTGGGCAGCCTGTGGTTCGACAGCACCGCTTCGGTGGGCACGTTCCGGGCGTACGAGCGCGCGTTGCTGGCGATCAATGCCGAAGCCGGGTGCGCGTTCTACGACCCCGCGCAGTCGTTCTTCGTCTGCGCAACCGAGGTGCTCATCCACGAGCGGCTCGAACCCTGAAACGGATGCGCACCATGAAGACCCTGCTCAAGGACCCCGGCCTCTGGCGCGAAGCCGCGCTGATCGACGGCCACTGGATCACCGACACGCCGCACGGCGCCTCGGACCTCTTCAATCCGGCGGATGGCTCGCTGCTCGCACGGCTGCCGCGCTGCAAGGAAGCCGAAACCACCCGCGCCGTGGAAGCGGCGGACCAGGCCTTCCGCCGCTGGCGCAAGACGACGGCCAAGCACCGTTCGCAGATCCTGTACCGCTGGTGGCAGCTGATCGTGGACAGCAAGGACGACCTGGCCACGCTGATCACGCTGGAGGAAGGCAAGCCCCTGGCCGAAGCACGCGGTGAAATCGACTACGCCGCCGGCTTCGTGCAGTGGTTCGCCGAAGAAGCCAAGCGCGTGCGCGGCGACGTGATCCCCGCCCCCAAGGACACGCAGCGCATCGTCGCGCTCAAGCAGCCCATCGGCGTCTGCGCGGCGATCACGCCCTGGAACTTCCCGGCCGCGATGATCGCCCGCAAGGCCGGCCCGGCGCTCGCCGCGGGCTGCACCATGGTGGTCAAGCCCGCCAGCCAGACGCCGCTGACGGCGCTGGCCCTGGGCGAACTCGCCCTGCGTGCCGGCGTGCCGGCCGGCGTGTTCAATGTGGTCACCGGCAGCGACACGCGCGCCATCGGCGGCGTGCTGACCGCACACCCCCTGGTTCGCAAAATCACCTTCACCGGCTCGACGGAAGTCGGCCGTGTGCTGCTGCAGCAGTCCGCTGCCACCATCAAGAAATGCTCGATGGAGCTGGGCGGCAACGCGCCCTGCATCGTGTTCGACGACGCCGACCTGGACCTGGCCGTGGAAGGCATCCTGGTGGCCAAGTTCCGCAACACCGGCCAGTCCTGCATCGCGGCCAACCGCGTGATGGTGCAGGACGGCATTCACGACGCATTGGCGCGGCGCCTGGCCGAGCGCGTGGCGGACCTGAAGGTCGGCCATGGGCTGGAAGACGGCGTGCAGATCGGTCCCATGATCGACGCGGCCGCCGTGCGCAAGGTCGAGGCGCATGTGGCCGACGCCGTCGCGGCCGGGGCGCGCGTGCTCACCGGCGGGCAGCGCCATGCCCTGGGCAGCGGTTTCTACGAGCCCACGGTGCTCGCCGACGTGAGGCCCCAGATGGCCGTTGCCATCGAGGAGACCTTCGGCCCCGTGATGCCCCTGATCCGCTTCCACACCGACGAGGAGGCGATCGCGATGGCCAACGACACCGAGTTCGGCCTGGCGTCCTACCTCTTCAGCCGGGACGCCTCGCGCATCTGGCGCACGGCCGAGGCCATCGAATCCGGCATGGTGGGCATCAACACCGGTCTGATCTCCACCGAGGTCGCGCCCTTCGGCGGCGTCAAGCAAAGCGGGCTGGGGCGCGAAGGCTCCCAGTACGGCATCGACGAATTCCTTGAAATCAAGTACCTGTGCTGGGACGGCATCGACATCCGCTGACCGTCCTGTTCTCGAATCACAACCAGGAGACTCCCATGTTTGATCCCTCCAGGCGCCGCCTGCTCCAGACACTTGCCGGCGCGGCCGTGCTCGGCGCGCCGGCCGCGGCGTCGGCGCAATCCAGTGCCAACGTCATCAAGGTGGTCGTGCCCTTCGTGGCCGGTGGCATCACCGACCAGGTGGCGCGGGGCGTGCTGGACCGCGTGTCGAAGTCGCTGGCACAGACCCTGGTCATCGAGAACCGCCCTGGGGCGGGTTCGCGCATCGGTTCCGAGACCGTCATGCGCGCCGACCCGGACGGCACGACCCTGCTGTTCACCAACCCCAGCTACAGCATCCTGCCCATCACGGACACGGCGGTGAAGTACGACCCGGTGAAGGCGCTGGCGCCTGTGGCCCTGGTGGGCACCTACGGCCTGCCCGTGGTGGTGAGCAACCGGTTGCCCGTCAACACCCTCGGCGAGTTCATCGCCCACGCCCGCAAGCACCCCGGGCAGCTGAGCTACGGCAGCGCGGGCATGGGCAGCGGGGCCCACTTTGCTGGCGAGTTCTTCCAGAGCCTGACGGGCACCGAGATGGTTCATGTGCCATACAAGTCCACCGCGGCCGCCATCATCGACGTCGCCGGCGGGGTGCTGGATCTGACCTTCGACGCCACCGCGAAGTCCTACGCCGACGCGGGCAAGGTGAAGATCGTCGCGGTCACGGGCAAACACCGCGACCCGCGCCTGCCGCTCGTCCCCACGGCGGCCGAGAGCGGCCTCAAGGACTTTGTCCTCGGGTCCTGGCTGGGTCTGTTCGCCCCGGTGGGCACGCCGGCTGCGGTGGTGGAGCGGCTGAACAAGGCCGTCAACGCGGCGCTGGCCGACCCCGGCCTGGTCAAGCAGATGGAAGACCTGGGCATCACCGCCTCCAGCGGGTCGCCCTCGGCGCTGGCCAGCGCGGTCCAGCAGGACATGGTGCTCTACCGGCGCATCGCCAGCGATGCCAAGCTGACGTTCAAGGAATAGGGCCGGACGGGTCAGGGCGCCAGGCCCAGCTGGCGCTTCACATGCGCCAGCAGCCCCTCGCTGCCGTCCT
>CAMLQP010000097.1 GCA_946482115.1 uncultured Comamonadaceae bacterium | reverse complement strand
GTCCACCATGGCCAACCCGCACGACGAGAAGCAGAACTCGGCCAAGGAATCGGCCCGGGTGCTGCTGGACGCCATCCGCAACGACCTCAAGCCGCGCGACATCGTGACCCGCGAGGCGATCGAGAACGCGGTGACCGTGATCATGGCCACCGGCGGCTCCACCAATGCGGTGCTGCACTTCCTGGCCATCGCCCACGCCGCCGGCGTGGAATGGTCCATCGACGACTTCGAGCGCATCCGCAAGAAGGTGCCCGTGATCTGCGACCTCAAGCCCAGCGGCAAGTACCTGGCTGTGGACCTGCACCGCGCCGGCGGCATCCCGCAGGTGATGAAGGTGCTGCTCAACGCCGGGCTGCTGCACGGCGACTGCATGACCATCACCGGCCAGACGATTGCCGAGGTTCTCAAGGACGTGCCCGATGCGCCGCGTGCCGACCAGGACGTGATCCGCCCCCTGAGCGACCCGATGTACAAGCAGGGCCACCTGGCCATCCTCAAGGGCAACCTCTCGCCCGAGGGCGCGGTGGCCAAGATCACCGGCCTCAAGAACCCGGTCATCACCGGCCCGGCGCGCGTGTTCGACGACGAGCAGTCGGCCCTCCAGGCCATCCTGGACGGCAAGATCAAGGCCGGCGACGTGATGGTGCTGCGCTACCTGGGCCCCAAGGGCGGCCCGGGCATGCCGGAGATGCTGGCGCCCACGGGCGCGCTGATCGGCGCCGGCCTGGGCGAGAGCGTGGGCCTGATCACCGATGGCCGCTTCTCGGGCGGCACCTGGGGCATGGTGGTGGGCCACGTGGCGCCCGAAGCGGCGGCTGGCGGCAACATCGCCTTCATCCGCGAAGGCGACGCCATCACCATCGACGCCCACCAGCTCAAGCTGGAGCTGCACGTGGCCGAGGCCGAGCTGGCCGAGCGCAAGAAGGGCTGGAAGGCGCCCGCGCCGCGCTACACGCGCGGCGTTCAGGCCAAGTTCGCCTTCAACGCCTCCAGCGCCAGCAAGGGCGCGGTGCTGGACAATTTCTGACCGCCACCCCTGAGGCGGCGGGCCTCACTTGCCCGGACGGCGCTGACCCATGCCCAGCGCCTTCTTGAGCTTGTCCAGCCGCTTCAGCCGACGATCTTCCAGCTGCTGGAACCGCTGGCGCTTGGTATACCCCGACAGGTCGGCCCAGGTCCACCAGGCCGCGGCCAGGCCAAAGGGCACCAGCGTCCACCACCAGGGCCAGGACTCCAGCGCCGACCAGCCCAGGAACTTGAGCAGCAGCAGCGCGACGCCGATTGCCAGAAACCACATGTTGCGACTCCGATTGATGTAAATGGCCGGTCAAGCCCCGGCAAACGTGGGTAATTCCGCCGATTGCTCCGGGCACCGAATGGCTAGAATGCCCTCATAACCACATTCTGTCTTGCCTACAAGGATACTGCGATGAAACGTGCCCTACTGATCCTGGCCGGTGCCTGCGTGCTGGCCGCCCCCGCAATGGCCGACGAGGCCCTGGCCAAGAGCAAGAACTGCATGCAGTGCCATGCCATGGACAAGAAGCTCGTGGGCCCCGCCTACAAGGACATTGCCAAGAAGTACGCCGGCCAGGCCGACGCCCAGGCCAAGCTGGTCGACAAGGTGGTCAAGGGCGGTTCGGGCACCTGGGGCGCCATTCCCATGCCGGCCAACCCGCAGGTCAGCGCCGACGAGGCCAAGAAACTGGTGGCCTGGGTGCTGTCGGCCAAGTAAGCCGCCCCTGCATGAAAAAAAGCCCGCTCGCGCGGGCTTTTTCGCGTCCGGCCGCGGCCGGCCTCAGTTGTTCTGCGCCAGCTGCTCCAGGATGGCCGGGTTTTCCAGCGTGGAGGTGTCCTGCGTCAGCGCCTCGCCCTTGGCGATGCCGCGCAGCAGGCGGCGCATGATCTTGCCGCTGCGGGTCTTGGGCAGGTTGTCGCCGAAGCGGATGTCCTTGGGCTTGGCGATCGGGCCGATCTCCTTGCCGACCCAGTCGCGCAGCTCCTTGGCGATGGCCTTGGCCTCGTCGCCGGTGGGGCGCGCGCGCTTGAGCACCACGAAAGCCACGATGGCCTCGCCGGTCACGTCGTCGGGACGGCCCACCACGGCGGCCTCAGCCACCAGGTCGGTCTTGGCGACCAGGGCGGATTCGATCTCCATGGTGCCCATGCGGTGGCCCGAGACGTTGAGCACGTCGTCGATGCGGCCGGTGATGCGGAAGTAGCCGCGGTCGGCGCTGCGCACCGCGCCGTCGCCGGCCAGGTAGTAGCCCTTGAGCTCGGGCGGGAAGTAGCTCTTCTTGAAGCGCTCCGGGTCGCCCCAGATGGTGCGGATCATCGAGGGCCAGGGCCGCTTGATGACCAGGATGCCACCCGCGCCGTTGGGCACGTCGTTGCCGGCCTCGTCCACGATGGCCGCGGCGATGCCCGGCAGCGGCAGCGTGCAGGAGCCCGGCACCAGCGGCGTGGCGCCCGGCAGCGGCGTGATCATGTGGCCGCCGGTTTCGGTCTGCCAGAAGGTATCGACGATGGGGCAACGCTCGCCGCCCACGTGCTTGTAGTACCACATCCAGGCTTCGGGGTTGATCGGCTCGCCGACGGAACCCAGGATGCGCAGGCTGGACAGGTCCCAGTTCTTGGGGTGCACTTTTTCGTCGGTGTCGGACGCCTTGATCAGCGAACGGATGGCAGTGGGTGCGGTGTAGAAGATGGTGCACTTGTGCTTCTCGATCATCTGCCAGAAGCGGCCGGCGTTCGGGTAGGTGGGCACACCTTCGAACACGATCTGGGTGGCACCAGCGGCCAACGGGCCGTAGGCCACGTAGCTGTGGCCGGTGATCCAGCCGATGTCGGCGGTGCACCAGAACACGTCGGACGGACGCAGGTCGAAGGTCCAGTCCATGGTGAGCTTGGCCCACAGCAGGTAGCCGCCGGTGCTGTGCTGCACGCCCTTGGGCTTGCCGGTGGAGCCGGAGGTGTAGAGCACGAACAGCGGGTGTTCGGCGCCCACGAACTCGGGCGCACAGGTGGTGCTCTGGCCCGCGATCACGTCATGGAGGAACTGGTCGCGCCCGGCCACCATCTTGCAGGCGGTGGGCGTGCGCTGGTAGACGATCACGTCCCGGATGGTGTCGCAGCCGCCAAGGTCCAGGGCTTCGTCGACGATGGCCTTGAGCGGCAGCTCCTTGCCGCCGCGCAGCTGGTAGTTGGCGGTGATCACGGCCACGGCGCCGGCATCCTGGATGCGCTCCTGGAGCGCCTTGGCGGAGAAGCCGCCGAACACCACGCTGTGGGTGGCGCCGATGCGGGCACAGGCCTGCATGGCCACCACGCCTTCTATGGTCATGGGCATGTAGATGACGACGCGGTCGCCCTTCTTCACGCCGCGCGACTTCAGCGCGTTGGCGAACTGCGACACCCGGGCCAGCAGTTCCTTGTAGGTGACGGTGGTGACGTCGCCGTTGTCGGCCTCGAACACGATGGCGGTCTTGTTCTCGACCGGCGTGCCGATGTGCTTGTCCAGGCAGTTCCAGGAGGCGTTGAGCTCGCCGTCATCGAACCACCTGTAGAACGGCGCGTTCGATTCGTCCAGCGTGCGGGTGAAGGGCTTGTGCCACACCAGGTTCTCGCGCGCCAGGCGGGCCCAGAAGCCCTGCGGGTCGCGTTCAGCCTCGTCGGCCAGGGCCTGGTAGGCCGCCATGCCCGAGATGCGCGCACCGGCCACGGCGGCCTGCGGCGGTTCGAAAACCCGGTTCTCCACCAGGATGGACTCGATGGGGGACGAAGCGGTCGACATGCGGAGGTCTCCTTGTAGGTCTGTCTGCCGAAAACAGGCGGCAATGTGCGGCGAGGCTCTTACGAGCCACTTACATGGCAATCCGGAGCGGTCATTGTGCGCCCGGCTGCCCGGGCTGGGGACCGGGGCGGTGCCTACAATACCGATCCGTATTAACCCGAATACCCCGCCGATGACGCCACCCGTCCGCCCCAACGCCGCCCTGCGCGCCGTGCCCAACCTGATCTTCGCCAGCCGCTGGCTGCAGCTGCCACTGTACATCGGCCTGATCGCCGCGCAGGCGATCTACGTCTATCACTTCTGGGTCGAGCTGGTGCACCTGATCGAGGCGGCATTCGGCCACCAGCCGGCGGTCGAGGCACTGGTCAAGAGCATCGGCTACAAGAGCGATGCCCCCATCACGCAGCTCAACGAAACCGTCATCATGCTGGTGGTGCTGGCGCTGATCGACGTGGTCATGATCTCCAACCTGCTGATCATGGTGATCGTGGGCGGCTACGAGACCTTCGTGAGCCGCATGAACCTGCAGGACCACCCGGACCAGCCCGAATGGCTCAGCCACGTGAACGCCTCGGTGCTCAAGGTCAAGCTGGCGATGTCCATCATCGGCATCAGTTCCATCCACCTGCTCAAGACCTTCATCAACGCCGCCAACTACGACGAGAAGGTGCTGATGTGGCAGACCATCATCCACGTCGCCTTCCTGCTCAGCGCCATGGCCATCGCCTACACCGACCGGCTGATGTCGTCGCCCGCACACGACGGGCACTGAGCCGGGCTCAGCGCCCGACCATGCCGCCGGGCACCACCCAGGCGTCGAACTGCTCGGCCGTGACGAAACCCAGCGCCAGCGCCGCCTCGCGCAGGCTGGTGCCTTCCCCGTGCGCCTTCTTGGCGATCTGGGCGGCCTTGTCGTAGCCGATGTGGGGGTTGAGCGCGGTCACCAGCATCAGCGAGCGCTCCACCAGTTCGGCGATGCGTTCGCGGTTGGGCTCGATGCCCGCCGCGCAATGGTCGTTGAAGCTCACCATGCCATCGGCCAGCAGCCGCACGCTCTGCAGGAAGTTGTGGATCACCAGGGGGCGAAAGACGTTGAGTTCGAAGTTGCCGGAGGCGCCGCCGATGTTGACGGCCACGTCGTTGCCCATCACCTGAGCGGCCAGCATGGTGATGGCCTCGCTCTGCGTGGGGTTGACCTTGCCGGGCATGATGGACGAGCCGGGTTCGTTCTCGGGGATGCGGATTTCGCCGATGCCGCTGCGCGGGCCGCTGGCGAGCCAGCGCACGTCGTTGGCGATCTTGGTCAGGCTGGCGGCCAGGGTCTTGAGCGCGCCATGCGCGTGCACCAGCGCATCGCACGAGGCCATGGCCTCGAACTTGTTGGGCGCGGTCACGAAAGGATGGCCGGTCAGGCGCGCCAGCTCGGCCGCCACGGCTTCGGCGTAACCTTTGGGTGCGTTCAGGCCGGTGCCCACGGCCGTGCCGCCCAGCGCCAGCTCGCACAGATGCGGCAGCGCGGCGCGCACGTGTTTCTCGCCCTGGGCCAGCTGGGCGGCCCAGCCCGAGATCTCCTGCCCCAGCGTCAGCGGCGTGGCGTCCTGCAGGTGGGTGCGGCCGATCTTGACGATGCCATCGAAGTCGCGCGCCTTCTGCTCCAGCGTGCCGCGCAGCCGGGTGATGGCGGGCAGCAGCCGGTGCGTCAGCGCCTCGACCGCTGCCACGTGCATCGCGGTCGGGAACACGTCGTTGCTGGACTGGCTGCGGTTCACGTCGTCGTTGGGATGCACCAGCCGGCCCTCGCCGCGTTCGCCGCCCAGCAGCTCGCTCGCCCGGTTGGCCAGCACCTCGTTGACGTTCATGTTGGTCTGGGTGCCGGAGCCGGTCTGCCAGACCACCAGCGGGAACTCATCCGGGTGGCGCCCGGCAATCACCTCGTCCGCCGCTGCGACGATGGCCTGGGTCTTGCCCGCATCCAGCAGGCCCAGCGCGTGGTTGACCGCGGCCGCGGCGCGCTTGACCTGCGCCAGCGCGGTGATCAGCTCGCGCGGCTGGCGCTCGCCCGAGATGTCGAAGTTCTGAAGGGAGCGCTGGGTCTGCGCGCCCCAGAGCCGGTCAGCCGGGACGGCAATGGGACCGAAGGTGTCCTTTTCGATGCGTGTGCTGTTCATGCCTGCTGCCCTTGGGAGACCGGGAATCCGAATGGTGCCACGGCCCGCAGGCGCCACCAATGGCTTCACGGGGCGGCTCACCAGCGCCGGCGTCGGACTCCAAGCCCTTGTAACAACTCGGTTTCCCATTCGCTGATACCCTTTCGGGTCAGCAGCCCTACAACCGCCGGCCCGCAGCCAAAGCACCCGATGCCGGGTGTCTCCAGCCCGATCAGGACCGGCCACCGCGCCCCAACCGTGTTGCCCCTTCCCGAGCTGGCGCCGGCCTTTCTGCCGGCGCGCTACGACCCCCTGGTGGTCGCCATATCCTTCGCCATCGCAGCGTTCGCGTCCTACGTGACGCTGGATCTGGCGCGCCGCGTCCGCCTCTCCAGCCGCGGCATGGCCCGGGTCTGGTGGGGCACGGGTTCGGTGGTCATGGGCTCCGGCATCTGGTCCATGCACTTCGTCGGCATGCAGGCCTTCCAGCTGCCAATCGCGCTGGGCTTCACCGGCCTGCTCACGCTGCTCTCCTGGATCGCCGCGGTCGCCGCGGCGGCCGTCGCGCTGGCCATCGCCAGCCGCCGCACCTTCCGCTACCGGCGGGTGGCGCTGGGCGCGCTGGCCATGGGTGGCGGCATCTGCGCCATGCACTACACCGGCATGGCCGCATTGGACATGGCCCCCGGCATCGTCTGGGACTGGCTGCTGGTGGGCGTGTCGGCCCTGATCGCGGTCGCGGCCTCGGCCACCGCGCTGACCATCTTCCACCTGCTGGTCCGGGTCCACAACACCCGGCGGCTGGCGTACCAGATCGGCGCGGCGCTGCTGATGGCCGTAGCCATCTGCGGCATGCATTACACCGGCATGGCGGCGGCGCAGTTCCCCGAAGGCTCCGTCTGCCTGAGCGCCGACGCGCTGGGCGGCCCGTCGCTGACGGCCATGGTGGCCATAGCCGCCGGCCTGCTGCTGGTCAGCACGCTGTTCACCTCGGTGCTGGACGCCCGCATGCAGAGCACCACCGAGCGGCTGGCCCAATCGCTGCAGGAAAGCAATGCCAAGCTGCAGACGGCCAATGCCGAGCTGCAGCAGCGCGCCTTCGCCGACCCGTTGACCGGCCTGCCCAACCGGCTGCTGTTCGAGGAGCGGCTGGGCCAGGCCCTGACCCGGGCCGACCGCCTCAACCACCAGCAGGTCCAGTCCCGCGTGGCGGTGCTGTTCATCGACCTCGATGGCTTCAAGCCCATCAACGACTCCTACGGCCACGCGGCCGGCGACGCCCTGCTGCTGAACGTGGCCGAGCGCCTGCGCAAGCTGGCCCGTGAGGGCGACACCGTCGCCCGCGTGGGGGGCGACGAATTCCTGCTGCTGCTGGAGAACCTCACCCACCCGGCCGACGGCGTGACCATCGCGCAGCGCGTGCTGCAGGTGCTGGCCATCCCGTTCGAGATCGCGGGCAAAAGCCTGCGCATCGCCGGCTCCATCGGCGTGGCGGTCTACCCCGAGCAGGGCGAGCGCGACAAGCTGGTGGCGCAAGCCGATGCGGCCATGTACGCCGCCAAGCGCGGCGGCGGTGGCGGCTACGCGCTGTTCGAGCCCCACATGCAGGCCGACGCGAGCGAGCAGCTGGAGCTGCAGAACGACCTGCGCCACGCGCTGGACCACGGCGAACTGCTGCTGCACTACCAGCCCAAGATCGACGGCTCGCGTGGCCTGATCAATGGCGTGGAGGCCTTGTTGCGCTGGCAGCACCCCACGCGCGGCCTGATCGGCCCGGCGGTGTTCATTCCGCTGGCCGAACGCTTCGGCTTCATCGGCCGCATGGGCAGCTGGGTCATCGACGAAGCCTGCCGCCAGTTGCGGGAGTGGGAGCGCGACGGCCTTCGGATGCGCGTCGCCATCAACCTCTCGGTGCACCAGCTGCGCGAACAGGGCCTGGCCCAGCGCATCGCCCAGGCGCTGGAGCGCCACGGGGTCCAGGCCGACCAGTTGCTGTGCGAGATCACCGAGTCGGTGGCCATGGAGGATCTCGAGGCCACCCAGCGCACCTTCGAAGAGCTCGCCCGTGTCGGCATCTATCTGGCCATCGACGATTTCGGCACCGGCTACTCCAGCCTCAACTACCTGCGCCAGCTGCCGGCGCAGCAGCTCAAGATCGACAGCAGCTTCGTGCGCGACATTGAGCACAGCGAGGACGCCCGCGCGGTCGTGGAGGCGGTGATCAGCCTGGCCCATGCGCTCAACCTGCGCGTGGTGGCCGAAGGCGTCGAAACCCCGGGCCAGCGCGACATCCTGCTGGCCATGGGCTGCGACGAACTGCAGGGCTACCTGTATGCCAGACCCATGGGGGCCACCGCGCTGCTCGCCTGGTCCCAGGGCCACAAGCCCAGCGGCAGCGCGGATTTCGCGCCATCGGTCATCATGGGCTGACCCCGCCGGTGCCCCGCCCGCCCCGGCCCCACGGGCGATAATGGCGGCTGTTTTCCCCGTTTCCCACAACCGTTCGCCCCACCATGACCACGATCCGCCAAGACGACCTGATCGAGTCGATCGCCGCCGCCCTGCAGTACATCAGCTACTACCACCCGGCCGATTACATCGCCCACCTGGCCCGCGCCTACGAACGCGAGCAGAGCGCCGCCGCCAAGGACGCGATCGCCCAGATCCTGACCAACAGCAAGATGAGCGCGACCGGCCAGCGCCCGATCTGCCAGGACACCGGCATCGTCAACGTGTTCCTGAAGATTGGCATGGACGTGCGCTGGGAAGGCTTCTCCGGCGGCCTGGAAGACGCCATCAACGAAGGCGTGCGCCGTGGCTACAACCACCCCGACAACACGCTGCGCGCCTCGGTCGTGGCCGACCCGCACTTTGCGCGCAAGAACACCAGGGACAACACGCCGGCGGTCATCTTCACCCAGATCGTGCCGGGCGACAAAGTCGACATCACCGTCGCGGCCAAGGGCGGCGGCAGCGAAAACAAGAGCAAGATGGTCATGCTCAACCCGAGCGACTCCATCGTCGACTGGGTGCTCAAGACCGTGCCCACCATGGGCGCCGGCTGGTGCCCGCCCGGCATGCTGGGCATCGGCATCGGCGGCACCGCCGAAAAGGCCGTGCTGCTGGCCAAGGAAAGCCTGATGGACGACATCGACATGTACGAGCTGCAGGCCAAGGCGTCCAAGGGCGAGAAGCTCAGCCAGGTGGAGGAGCTGCGCCTGGAGCTGTTCGAGAAGGTCAACGCGCTGGGCATCGGCGCGCAGGGCCTGGGTGGCCTGACCACGGTGCTCGATGTCAAGATCGCCATGTACCCCACCCACGCGGCCAGCAAGCCCGTGGCCATGATCCCCAACTGCGCGGCCACCCGCCACGCCCACTTCGTGATGGACGGCAGCGGCCCGGTCTACCTGCCGGCACCCTCGCTGGACCTGTGGCCCAAGATCGACTGGGC
>CAMLQP010000096.1 GCA_946482115.1 uncultured Comamonadaceae bacterium | reverse complement strand
CGGGCGGCACCTGCACCAACGTGGGCTGCATCCCGTCCAAGGCGCTGCTGCAGTCGTCCGAGCACTTCGAGCACGCCAACAAGCACTTCGCCGAACACGGCATCGGCGTGAAGGACGTGAGCATCGACGTGGCCAAGATGGTGGGCCGCAAGGACGCCGTCGTGAAGCAGAACAACGACGGCATCCTGTACCTGTTCAAGAAGAACAAGGTCAGCTTCTTCCATGGCCGCGGCTCGTTCGTGAAGGCTGCTGAAGGCGGCTACGAGATCAAGGTGGCTGGCGCCGCCGAAGAGTCGCTGACGGGCAAGCAGATCATCATTGCCACCGGCTCCAATGCCCGTGCGCTGCCCGGCACGCCGTTCGACGAAGAACTGGTGCTGTCCAACGACGGCGCGCTGCGCGTGGGCGCTGTGCCCAAGAAGCTCGGCCTGATCGGCTCGGGCGTGATCGGTCTGGAAATGGGCTCGGTGTGGCGCCGCCTGGGTGCCGAAGTCACCATCCTCGAAGGCCTGCCGACCTTCCTGGGCGCGGTGGACGAGCAGATCGCCAAGGAAGCCAAGAAGGCCTTCGACAAGCAGGGCCTGAAGATCGAGCTGGGCGTGAAGGTCGGCGAGATCAAGACCGGCAAGAAGGGCGTGAGCATTGCCTACACCAACGCCAAGGGCGAAGCCCAGTCGCTGGACGTGGACAAGCTCATCGTCTCCATCGGCCGCGTGCCCAACACCATTGGCCTGAACACCGAAGCCGTGGGCCTGCAGCTCGACGAGCGCGGCGCCATCGTGGTGGACGGCGACTGCAAGACCAACCTGCCCAACGTCTGGGCGGTGGGCGACGTGGTGCGCGGTCCCATGCTGGCGCACAAGGCCGAGGAAGAGGGCGTGGCCGTGGCCGAGCGCATCGCCGGCCAGCATGGACATGTCAACTTCAACACCATCCCCTGGGTCATCTACACCAGCCCCGAGATCGCGTGGGTGGGCCGCACCGAGCAGCAGCTCAAGGCCGACGGCGTGGCCTACAAGGCGGGCACCTTCCCGTTCCTGGCCAACGGCCGCGCGCGCGCGCTGGGTGACACGACCGGCATGGTCAAGATGCTGGCCGATGCCAAGACCGACGAGATCCTGGGCGTGCACATCGTGGGCCCGATGGCTTCCGAGCTGATCGCGGAAGCCGTGGTGGCGATGGAATTCCGCGCCAGCAGCGAGGACATCGCGCGCATCTGCCATGCGCACCCGTCGCTGTCGGAGGCCACGAAAGAAGCGGCCCTGGCCGTCGACAAACGGACCCTCAACTTCTGATGACGGGTCCGGTGCGCGCGGCCTACGAGGCCGAGCTGGCGGCGCGGGGTTACCAGAGCGACCCCGCGCAGCTGCGCGCCATCGAGGCGCTGGAGCGCTGCGCGGCCGAGTGGGCCGTCTACAAGGCCAAGCGCTCCAACGCCCTCAAGAAGCTGATCAACCGGCCCGACATCCCCAGGGGGGTCTACATGTACGGCGGGGTGGGGCGGGGCAAGAGTTTCCTGATGGACTGCTTCTTCAACGCCGTGCCCCTGCGGCGCAAGACCCGGCTGCACTTCCACGAGTTCATGCGCGAGGTGCACCGCGAGCTGGCCGACCTGCAGGGAACGGTCAACCCGCTCGATGTGCTGGGCAAGCGCCTGTCGGAGCGTTTCAAGCTGGTGTGCTTCGACGAGTTCCACGTGGCCGACGTGACCGATGCCATGATCCTGCACCGCCTGCTGGAGGCGATGGACAAGTACGGCGTGGGCATGGTCACCACCAGCAACTTCCAGCCCGACGGCCTGTACCCGGGCGGCCTGCACCGCGACCGCATCCTGCCCGCCATCGAGCAGATCAAGCGCACCATGGAAGCGGTCAACGTGGACAACGGCACCGACTACCGCCGCCGCACGCTGGAGCACCTGCAGCTCTACCACACGCCGCTGGGCACCGAGGCCGACGCGGCGATGGAGGCCGCCTTCGGGCGCCTGGCCGAAGCGCACGATGACACCGATACGGTGCTCCACATCGAGTCGCGCGCCATCCGCGCCATCCGCAAGGCCGGCGGCGTGGTCTGGTTCGATTTCCGCACCCTGTGCGGTGGCCCGCGCTCGCAGAACGACTACCTGGAGATCGCGGCCCAGTTCCACACCGTGCTGCTCAGCAACGTGCCGGTGATGCCGGTCAACATGGCCTCCGAGGCACGACGCTTCACCTGGCTGGTGGACGTGCTGTACGACCGCCGCGTCAAGCTGGTGCTGTCGGCCGCTGCGCCGGCCGAGGCGCTTTACACCGAAGGGCCGCTGGCCCACGAGTTCCCGCGCACCGTCTCGCGGCTGCACGAGATGCAGTCGGCCGAGTTCCTGGCGCTGGAACACCGGACGGTGGATACCTCGCTGACTTAGGTTTCGGCCAGGGGCTCGAACTTCACCACCAGCAGCGACAGGTTGTCGCCGGTACCCTTGGCCCGGGCGCGTGCCTTCTGGACCAGGAATTCGCACGCTTCCCGGGGCGTCAGCATGTCGATGGCGCGCGCCATCTCCTCGCCGGTGAAGTAGTGCCAGACGCCGTCGCTGCAGGCCATCAGCGCGTCGCCCACCTGCAGCTGCTCGATGTGGTGGAAATCCACCGGCGGTTCCTTCTCGGTGCCCAGGCAGCCCATCAGGATGTTGGCGTTGGGGTGGGTGAGCGCCTCCTGCTCGGTGATCTGCCCCTGGTTGACCAGATGCTGCACGTAGGAGTGGTCCATGGTGCGCCTGACCACCTTGCCCTTGCGGAAGTGGTAGATGCGCGAGTCGCCGGAGTGGGCCCAGTGGCAGTCGCCGGCCGGGTTGAGCACGAAGGCCGCCACGGTGCTGTGGGGCTCCTGCTCGGAGGAGGCGGCGGTGAGCTTGATGACCAGGTGGGATTCGTCGACCAGCTGGCGCAGCATCTTCTGGGCGTCGTCGGTCTCGGGGTGGTAGCGCTCGAACAGCTGCCTGGCGGTCAGCATGACCTGGTCCGAAGCCTTGCGCCCGCCGCTGCGTCCTCCCATGCCGTCGGCCACCACCGCCATCAGGCAGCCGGGGTGCCGGGGATGGGCCAGTATGCTGAGCTGGTCCTGCTGGTATTCGCGGTCGCCACGGTCGATGCCGGTGGACGCGCTGATGCGGTAGCCTTTGGACATGGTGCTTGGGGAGGTGGAGGGCTTCGCGGGCGTGTAGGTGGGCGGCAGGCGGCTCATGCGCACGTATTATTAGCGCAAGTCTGAAGGAATTTCTTGAGTCCACTTGAGCATGAGGTTGCGGCGTTCTTCGCCGCCGAGGGGCCGCTGTCGCGGCAGGGCGGGGCGTACCGTCCGCGCGAAGGCCAGCAGGCCATGGCCCTCGCGGTGGCGCGGGTCGTCGATTCGCGGGGGGTGCTGGTCGTCGAGGCCGGCACGGGCGTGGGCAAGACCTACGCCTACCTGGTGCCCGCCCTGCTGAGCGGGCGGCGCGTGCTGGTGTCCACCGCCACCAAGGCGTTGCAGGACCAGCTTTTCAACCGTGACCTGCCCGCCGTGCTGGCGGCCACCGGCCTGCCGCTGCGGACCGCGCTGCTCAAGGGGCGCTCCAGCTACCTGTGCGTGCACCGCCTGGGTCAGGCGCGGCAGCTGGTGCCGCCGGGGCAGCGCCACACGCTGCTGTGGCTGGCGCGCATCGAAACCTGGGCCGGGCAGACCCGCAGCGGAGATCTGGCCGAGGTGGCCGGGCTCGACGACCGCTCGCCAGTGCTGCCCCTGGTCACTTCCACGCGCGAGAACTGCCTGGGCTCGGACTGCCCGCAATTCCGGGAGTGCCATGTGAACGTCGCGCGGCGGGAAGCGCTGGCGGCCGACCTCGTGGTCGTGAACCACCACCTGTTCTTCGCCGACGTGGCCGTGCGCGAGTCCGGCGTGGCCGAACTGCTGCCGAGCGCGGACCTGGTGATCTTCGACGAGGCCCACCAGCTCAACGAGATCGGCGTGGTGTTCCTGGGCCTGCAGCTGTCCAGCGGTCACCTGATCGACCTGGCACGCGACTCACTGGCCCATGGCCTGCAGTCGGCCCGGGGCCAGCACGACTGGAACGGACTGGCGGGAGCCGTCGAGCATGCCGTGCAGGACCTGCGGCTGGAGCTGAGCCCGCAGCGCGGCGGTGGCGGTGGGCGGCGACGCTGGATGCGCGCCGTGCCCGATGGGCTCGAGGGCGACGGCTGGCTGGGCGGACTGGCGGCGCTGGAAGGGGCGCTGCTGCAATTGCACGAGGCGCTGGCCAGCGTAGCCGAGTCGTCGCCCGACCTGGCGCGCGCGGCCGAGCGCGCGCTGGAGCTGCAGCAGCGGCTGCACACCATCTGCGAACCCGACGGCAGTTTCGACGCCGCCCGCTGGGTGGAACAAGGGGCCGGCTTCCGGCTGGTGCTGACGCCGCTGGACGTGGCGCAGGCTTTCCAGGCGAAGGTGCTGCAGCGGCACGGTCAGGCCGGCGCCAGCTGGGTCTTCACCTCGGCCACGCTGGGCACCGACGACGCGATGTCCTGGTTCACCGGCCCGCTCGGGCTGAAGGGCCACAGCACGCTGCGCGTGGCCAGTCCCTTCGACTACCCCCGGCAGGCCGGGCTGTTCGTGCCGCCCGACCTGCCCATGCCCTCGGATCCCGGGCACACCGATGCCGTGGCGCGCCGTGCCTGGGGCTGGGCCACCCGCCTGGGCGGCCGCACGCTGGTGCTCACCACCACACTGCGGGCGGTCCAGGGCATCGCCGAGCGCCTGCGACAGTCGTGCGCCGACGAGGCGTCGCCGCTGGAGGTGCTGGTCCAGGGCGAGTCGCCCAAGCGTGAGCTGGTGGCCGCCTTCCAGCGGGCCGCCGGCGTGGGGGGGCGGGGCGCGGTGCTGGTGGCCTCGGCCTCGTTCTGGGAGGGCGTGGACCTGCCGGGCGACGTGCTGCAGCTGGTGGTGATCGACAAACTGCCTTTTCCCCCGCCGGACGACCCGCTGGTCGAAGCCCGCAGCCGGCGCATCGAGGGGGAGGGGGGCAGCGCGTTCGCGGCCTATTCGTTGCCCGAGGCTGCCATCGCGCTCAAGCAGGGGGCCGGCCGGCTGATCCGCAGCGAGCAGGACCGCGGCGCGCTGGTGGTGTGCGACGTGCGGCTGCGCCGCATGGGCTACGGCAAGAAGCTGCTGGCGGGCCTGCCGCCGATGCGCTGGCTGGAAACGGCCGAGGAGCTTGACGCGCTGCTCGGTGAACTGGTCAAGCCCTGAGCAGGGGGCTCACCAGATCTTCCACCAGGGCTCGTCCTTGGACTTGAACCCGCGCACGAGGTACTCGCTGTTGGGAAAGTTCTTCTCCATCACGCGTTTCGTGTCGTCGCGCAGGTTTTCCATGCCCAGCGCGTCGTAGGCGCGGACCATGATGAACAGCGCCTCTTCCAGCGCGGGCGCATCGCGGAACTCGGACAGCGCCACCTGGGCCCGGTTGATGGCCGCCACGTAGGCGCCGCGGGTGAAGTAATAGCGCGCCACGTGGACTTCGTACTGGGCCAGCGCGTTCACGATGTAGGTCATGCGCAGGCGGGCGTCGGGCGAGTAGCGCGAATCGGGGAAACGCGTCACCAGCTCGGAGAAGGACTCGAACGACAGCTTGGCTGCCTTCTGGTCGCGCTCGGACAGGTCCTGGCGGGAAATGAAGCCGAACATGCCCAGGTTGTCATTGAAGTTGACGATGCCCTTGAGGTAGAGGGCGTAATCCATCGCCGGGCTGCTGGGGTGCAGGCGGATGAAGCGGTCCAGCGTGACCTGGGCCTGGGCCTTCTCATTCGCACGGTAGTGGGTGAAGGCCTTTTCGAGCTGGGCCTGCTGGGCCAGCAGCGTGCCGGCGGCGCGCCCTTCCAGCTTTTCGAAATAGGTCACGGCCTTCTCGTAGCCGCCCGAGTTGCGCTCGTCCATGGCCTCGGCGTAGAGCTTGTTGGGGCTCCAGTCGACCGTGACATCCTTCTCGGGGGTGGACGAGCAGGCGCTCAGGCCGAGGACGGCCGCCAGGGTCAGCGTCACAACGGATAATCTGGACAAGGACATTGCGCGCACACCTCTCAGAGAGAAAGAACCGATTTGACCGCAGGCATTATATCGACGGCCCCCTCCGCAGAAGGGGATGATGCGGAGCTCGACGCCGAGCGGATGACCTTGCGGGTGGACGAGGCCGGCCACGGCGTGCGCGCCGACCGCGTGCTGGCCCAGCGGCTCGAGGGTCTTTCGAGGGCCTACCTGCAGCAGCTGATCGCTGACGGGGCGGTGGCACTCAACGGCGCGCCGCTGAAAAAGCCCGCGCACCGCCTCAAGGCCGGCGACGCCCTTCAGGTGGAGCTGCGCCCCACGGCCCAGGCCTCGGCTTTCGCCCCCGAGGCCATGGCGCTGGACGTGGTTCACGAGGACGACGACCTGCTGGTGATCGCCAAGCCTGCCGGGCTGGTGGTGCACCCGGCCGCCGGCCACTGGAGCGGCACGTTGCTCAACGGCCTGCTGGCCCATCACGCCGGGGCCCAGCACCTGCCGCGCGCCGGCATCGTGCACCGGCTGGACAAGGACACCTCGGGCCTGATGCTGGTGGCCAGGAGCCCGCGCGCCTTCGACGCGCTGACCGCCATGATCGCCGCGCGCGAAGTCGAGCGGCTTTATGTGGCCTTGGCCCACGGCGACTGGCGGCGCGACGACAGGGTGGTGGTCGACCGCGCCATCGGCCGCGATTCGGCCAATCGCTTGCGCATGGCCGCGCTGTCGCCGCAGGCCACCTCGGGCAAGCCGGCGCAGACCACCGTTCGCGTGCTGGATTCGGGCGGGGGCCACACCCTGGTGGCATGCAAGCTGCACACCGGGCGCACGCACCAGATCCGGGTCCACATGGCCTGGCTGGGGCACCCGCTCGTCGGCGACGCCCTGTACGGTGGCCGGCCAGGCCTGGGCCTGGAGCGCCAGGCCCTGCACGCCCACCGCCTGGCGCTGTCGCATCCGGTGGACGGCCGGCCGCTGGTGTTCGAGCGTGGCCTGCCGCCCGACATGGCCGGCGCGCTGAAGGCGGCCGGCCTGCAATACAATGGCTCCAGATGGTGGCAGGCTTTCGCGTCCTGACCCGCCTTTCGACCAGGCCTCGCCCTCCGGCGGCGGCCTGGCCCCCGCGGCGCCGCTGGCGGCCGTCTATCGCACCAGTCTGATTAACGTTCCATGAACACGGCGGATGCCCGACGCGTCCTCGAGACCGCTTTGATCTGCGCCCAGCAGCCGCTGTCCCTGCGCGACATGGGCCTGCTGTTCGAGGACGCGGTCTCGCCCGACACGCTCAAGATACTGCTGCGCGACCTGCAGCTGGAATGGACGCCGCGCGGCGTCGAACTGGTGCAGGTTGCCACCGGCTGGCGCTTCCAGAGCCGGCCCGAGCTGCGGCCCTTCCTCGACCGGCTGCACCCCGAGAAGCCGCCCAGGTACACCCGGGCGACGATGGAAACGCTGGCCATCATCGCCTACCGCCAGCCGGTCACGCGCGGCGACATCGAGGACATCCGTGGCGTCACGGTCAACTCGTTGACCATCAAGCAGCTGGAAGACCGGGGCTGGATCGAGGTCATCGGCCACCGCGAAACCGTCGGCCGCCCGGCGCTGTTCGCCACCACCCGTCAGTTCCTCGACGACATGGGGCTGGCCTCGCTGGATCAGCTCCCCCCGATCGAACAGCAGGCTGCCACCGCCGACGTGCTGGACCCCTTGCAGCGACTCGATTTCGACGCGCCGGCCGGCGAAGGCCCCGGATTCCCCGCCGAGGAGGAAGAGGCCGCCGAAACCGGGGCCGAAACCACCCCCATTTCCCAGGACCCCGACCATGTCCAGCACGACGCCTGATCCCGCCGACGACTTCACCCCCGACGCCGACGAGCCCCGGGCCGTTTCCGTGCCCGCGCCTGCCGGGGCGGGCGCCGATGACGAGGCGCTGCGTTTCGAGGACGTGATCAGCGGCAGCTTCGACGCCGAACAGGAGGCCCCTGCTGCCCCGCCCAAGCGCGTGCTGGCGCCGCAGGCGGAGTCGCCCAAGCTGCACAAGGTGCTGGCCCAGGCTGGCCTGGGTTCGCGGCTGGAGATGGAGCAGCTCATCCTCGAAGGCCGCATCTCGGTCAACGGCGAGCCTGCCCACATCGGCCAGCGCATCCAGCACGGCGACAGCGTGAAGGTCAACGGCAGGCCCATCCGCGTGCGCATGACGCCGCCGCTGCCGCGCGTGCTGGCCTACCACAAGCCCGCCGGCGAGGTCGTCACCCACGACGACCCGCAGAACCGCCCCACCGTGTTCCGCCGTCTGCCCAAGCTGCAGCAGGGCAAATGGCAGTCGGTCGGCCGGCTCGACCTGAACACCGAAGGCCTGCTGCTCTTCACCAATTCCGGCGAACTGGCCAACAAGCTCATGCATCCGCGCTTCGGCCTGGAGCGCGAGTACGCCGTGCGCGTGCTGGGCGCGCTGTCCAACGAGGAGAAGCAGCGCCTGCTCGACGGCGTGCAGCTCGATGACGGCCAGGCCCAGTTCGGCAGCATCGAGGACGGTGGCGGCGAAGGCGCCAACTGCTGGTATCGCGTCACCATCGCCGAGGGGCGCAACCGCGAGGTGCGCCGCATGTTCGAGGCCGTGGGCCATGCGGTCAGCCGGCTGATCCGCATCCGCTACGGAGCCATGCAGCTGCCGCGCGGTCTGAAGCGCGGCTTCTGGCTGGAGCTGGACCAGCGCGACATCGAGCGCCTGGGCGATGCGGCCGGCCTGCAGCGGCCAGTGCCCGGCGAGGGCGACGGACGACCGGGCCGTGGCGCCAACCGCCACCCGGCCGCGCGTCGCAACAAGAAGGGCGGCCCCCGCCCGTCGCGCCCGCAGGGGCCGGCGGGTGACTACCAGGACCGTCCCGACCGTCCGGGCCGTCAGGACCGTCAAGACCGCCCCTACCAGGGCAACGCCGACCGCGTGCCGCCGGGCGTCTCGCACGAGGCCAGCGCCTTCGTGCCGCGCCCCAAGCGCGGCGGCAAGCCCGGCGGCAAACCGGGCGGCGGGAGCGGCGGACAACCCGATCCGATGAAAACCAGCTACGGCTACATCGGCGCCGATTCGCTGCAGCGACGCCGCGACGCCGGCCCGCCGGGTGGCGGGCGCCGCAATGGCGGCGGCGGTGGCGGCAACCGTTCCCGCAAGGGCGGCCGCTGACACGGGACTGAGCGCCGCTCAGGCTAAAATAGCCGGTTTTCCGGAATCCGGAAACCCACTTCAAACCTCCAAGGACCATCATGGCCATCGAACGCACCCTGTCCATCATCAAACCCGATGCCGTCGCCAAGAACGTCATCGGCCAGATCTACGCCCGTTTCGAGGCCGCCGGCCTGAAGGTCGTGGCCGCCA
>CAMLQP010000095.1 GCA_946482115.1 uncultured Comamonadaceae bacterium | reverse complement strand
CGCGTGGCCACCGGCTGGGAGCCGCAGCTCACCATCGCGGCCGACGTGATCATCTCGCGCACCACCCTGTTCGAGCTCTGCGAGGCGTTCTACACCCTGGGTGCACCCACACAGATCAAGCTGCGCGATGAAACGCTGATGGGCACCTGGGAAAGCGTCCAGGCCGGCCAGGCTGACATCGCGCTGGGCGTGCCGGCCGACGTGCTGCCCCAGGCCGGCATCCAGGTGGCCGACCTCGCGAGCGTGCTGTTCGTGTTCGTGGTCGCCCCACACCACCCGCTGGCCGCCTGCGAGACCGCCATCACCGACGACCTGCTGCTGACCCACCGCGTGGTGGCGGTGGCCGACAGCACCCAGCGCGGCCAGGGCCTGAGCGTGGGCCTGCTGCCGGGCCAGGACGTGCTGACCGTGCCCACCATGCAACACAAGATCGAGGCCCTGCTGCGCGGCCTGGGCTGCGGTTTCGTGCCGCTGCCCATGGTGCGCCCCTGGCTGGAGGCGGGCCGACTGGTGCTCAAGGACGTGGCCCGCCCCGAACGCCTGGCGCGCCTGGGCTACGCCTGGCGCGACAGCGCCACGCGGCGCGACGACACCGGCCGCGCGCTGCGCTGGTGGCTGCAGCAGCTCAAGCAGGCCCGCACGCGACGCGCACTGCTGGAAAACCACCACCACGGCTGACGCTCGCACGGCACGCTGCTACAGTCGGCCCAAACCCCCATCCCCGAGCATGAAGACACCCGCCCGCCATTTCGCCGTCATCGGCGCCGGCATTGCCGGCATCGCCTGCGCCCGCACGCTGGTCCAGGCCGGCCACCGTGCCACCCTTTTCGAAAAGAACCCCGCTGTGGGCGGCCGCACGGCCACGCACGAGACCGAGTTCGGCGGCTTCGACTGCGGCGCGCAGTACTTCACCGTGCGCGACCCACGTTTCGAGCGCGTGGTGCGCGAGGCAGCCGCACTGGTCCGCCCCTGGAGCGCCAACACCGTTCGCGTGCTCGACGAGCTGGGCCATGTGCTCGACACCGCGCCGCCACCACGCGAACCCCACTTCGTGGCCGCGCCCGGCATGGGCGCCCTAGCGACGCACTGGGCGCGCCCGCTGGCCGATGGCACGCTGGCCGCCGAGACCCATCTGGACACCCGCGTCACCCGCATCGAGCGCGACGCGCTGGACAACACCCGCTGGCAGTTGCGCACCGCTGGCCCGGACGGCAGCCAGCATGTCCACGGCGGCTTTGACGGCGTGCTGCTCGCGACCCCCAGTGCACCCGCCAACGACCTGCTGGCGGCCAGCGCCCTGGCGGCCGGCTGGCGCGAGCGCCTGCAGGCCGTGACCGTGGCGCCCTGCTGGACCCTGATGCTGGCCTTTCCGCAGGCGGTACAGCCCGGCCTGACCACGTTGGGCCCGCACTGGAACGCCGCCCGCAGCACACACCACCGCATCAGCTGGCTGGCCCGAGAATCCAGCAAGCCCGGCCGCACGCCCGTGGAACGCTGGACCGTGCAGGCCAATCCGGCCTGGTCGGCCGAACACCTGGAAGACGATGCCGAGCGCGTCAAGGCCAAGCTGCTCAAGGGCTTCTCGCAGATCACCGGCATACGCGCCGAGCCGCCCCATGCCGAGGTGTTCCGCTGGCGCCAGGCGCAGACGCAAGAGCCGCTAGGCCAGCCCTTCCTCTGGAACGGCGAGCTCGGCCTGGGCCTGTGCGGCGACTGGTGCCTGGGCCACCGGGTCGAGAACGCCTTTGTCTCCGGGCTGGAACTCGCGTTGCGCGTCGTTGCCGAAAGGCCGTGACGGCTTCGGGTTATCGGGGCCGGTTTGCCCCCTCCCCCACTGGCCCGCTGCATGCAGGTTCGCTGGTTGCGGCACTGGCCAGCTGGCTCGACGCCCGTGCGAACAACGGCCGCTGGCTGGTGCGCATCGAGGACGTGGACACGCCCCGCTGCGTGCCCGGCGCCGATCAGGAAATCCTGCGCCAGCTCGCCGCCTGCGGCCTGCACCCCGATGAACCCGTGTGGTGGCAGTCCCGGCGCGGCGACGCCTACGCGGCTGCACTGCGGCAATTGTCGGACGCGGGCCATGCCTACCCCTGCGCCTGTTCACGCAAGGACATCGCCCAGGCCCTGATCGCCAGCGGCGCCACGCGCGAGCGCCATGGCGAACTCGTCTACCCGGGCACCTGCCGGCCCGAGAACGGGGGCCTGCGGGGCAGGCCCGCGCGCGCCTGGCGCCTGCGGGTGGAAGCACCGGCCCAGGTGAACTGGCTCGACGCCGATCTGGGCTCGCAGACGCAGGACGTGGCCGCCGAGGTTGGCGATTTCGTGCTCAGGCGCGCCGACGGCCTCTGGGCCTACCAGCTGGCCGTGGTGCTGGATGACGCCGCCCAGGGCATCACCCACGTGGTGCGCGGCGAGGACCTGGCCGACAACACCGCGCGCCAGATCGTGCTGCAGCACGCGCTGGGCCTGCCCACGCCGCATTACCGGCACACGCCGCTGGTGCGCAACTCGCAGGGTGAGAAGCTCTCCAAGCAGACCGGCGCGCCGCCGCTGGACCTGGGCGATCCGGCACGCACGCTCGCCGCCGCCGCCGCCGTGCTGGGCCTGCCGCCGGCCGGTTCCGCCGGCCCGGCGGGCTGGATCGCCGCCTGGGCCGCGAAAAACTAGAATGCAAGGTTTTCCGGCTGCCGCATGTCAGACACCAAACCCCAACCCGACGAGGTGCCCTTCAAGCGCACCATCAAGAGCTACGTGCTGCGCGCGGGCCGCACCACCGCCGGCCAGGCCAAGGCCTACGAGACCTGGGGCCCGCAGTACCTGCTCGACTACCGCCCCGCGCCGCTGGACGCCCTGGCCGCCTTCGGCCGCACCGCTCCGCTGATCCTGGAAATCGGCTTCGGCATGGGGGAAGCCACGGCCCACATCGCCAGCGTGCGGCCGGATGACAACTTCCTGTGCTGCGAGGTGCACGAGCCCGGCGTGGGTGCGCTGCTCAAGCGCATCGGCGAGCAGGGCCTCACCAACATCCGCATCCTGCGTCACGACGCGGTGGAGGTGCTGGAGCACATGCTGCCCGAGGGCTCGCTGGACGGCGTGCACATCTTCTTTCCCGACCCGTGGCACAAGCTGCGCCACCACAAGCGCCGGCTGATCCAGCCGCCGCTGGTGGCCAGGCTGGCCTCGCGCCTGAAGCCCGGCGGCTACATCCACTGCGCCACCGACTGGGAACCCTATGCCGAGCAGATGCAGGCCGTGCTGGGCGCCGAGCCCGCGCTGGAAAACACGGCCGCCGGCTACGCGCCCAAGCCCGACTACCGGCCGCTGACCAAGTTCGAGAACCGCGGCCTGCGGCTGGGCCACGGCGTGTGGGACCTGGTGTTCCGCCGGCGCTGATGCCCCTGGTCAGCCGCTGACCAAGCGGTTGCGACCATCGGTCTTGGCCTGGTAGAGCCAGGCATCGGCCCGGGCCAGCAGATCCTGCGCCGACTCGCCGGGCCGGTAGGACGTGGCACCGAAGCTCGCCGTCAAATGCACAGCCTGCCCGTTGCCCGCGTCCGCTGGCGTGGCTGCAATGGCCTGGCGCAAACGCTCGGCGATCGCCACCGCGGCGTCCAGCCCGGTCTCGGGCAGCACGATCAGGAACTCCTCGCCACCGAAGCGGGCCAGCCAGTCGACCTCGTTGCGCAGCGCGGCCCGGCAGGTGTTGGCGACGTGGCACAGCACCTCGTCGCCAGCCGCATGGCCCAGGCCGTCGTTGATCTGCTTGAAGTGGTCCACATCGGCGAACACCACGGCCAGCGGCCGGCCGTAGCGCTGGGCCCGCTCCACCTCGGCGGGCAGGCGCTCGTCGATGGCGCGGCGGTTGAGGCAGCCGGTCAGCGCGTCGGTGCGCGAGAGCTGGTGCACCTCGTCCACCAGGCGCTCCAGTTCGGCGGTGCGCTGGGCCACCACGTCGTCCAGCCCCGCGATGTGTTCGCGCAGCCCGGTCTGCAGCTTGGCGAAGCCGTTGGCCAGCAGGTCGATCTCGTCCACATGCCGCCGCGCGCCGCGCAGGCGGGGCAGCGGCAGCATCAGGCGCTCGGCCGTCAGGCCGGAGGCAAAACCTGCCATGGCCTCCAGCGGCTGCTGCAGCTGGCGCCGCAGCAGCCAGGCAATCAGCACGCAGATCAGCACGGTGAACCCGCCGTAGCCCAACAGCGTGCGCAGCGCGGTGCCGCGCACCTCGGCGAGCAGGAAGCGCGGGTCGCCGGCCAGCTCCAGCTGACCAAGCGGCATGCCGCCCTGCGGGGCCATCACGGGCATGACATGCACCACACCATCACCCGCCGCCGCCTCATCCCCCGCCTCGAACACCTGGCCGGTGGTTGCCCGCAGGCGCACGTGGCCGATCTCGGGCCGGTCGGCGATGGCCTGCACCTGCCGCTGCACGGCCGCGGGCTCGATGTCCCACAGCCCCACGGCCAGCAGGGGAACATTGGTGTGCCCCACGTCCTGCACCAGCTGCTCGAAGCGCCGCTCATGCTGACGCAGCAGGCCCCATACCTGCAGCAGCAGCACGGCCATCATGCACAGCAGCGCCAGCACGACGATGCGGCGGATCAGGTAGCCCGCTAGCGGGCGGAAGTGGCGGGTACGCTCCATCTACTGCAGCAACTGGGCAAACCCGAAGTCGTAGCGGCGCAGGCGCGGGTTGTGGGCCTTGCTGTAGCGCCGGAAGTCGATGCGGTCGTAGCCCTGACCGAAGCGCGAGAGGAAGACGTCGGCCAGCCGCGCATCGAACAGCGCGAACATGGGCCGCTCCTGCATCAGTCCCTCTTCGCGGAAATCGCGTCCCCTGAAGTGGTCGTGGATCATGACCATGGCCCAGGCGCCGGTGATGAAGTGACCACCGGCCAGCGCGGCAAGCCGGCCCGACTTGATGGCCTCCATCGCCTCGGTGGAGGTGTTCACGCCGCTGAAATACACCGACCGGCCCGGCGTGCCGCCGCGCTTTTCGAGCGCGGCCATGGCGCCAAAGGCCATGAGGTCGTTGCCGGCCCAGACCAGCCGTGCCTGCGGGTGGCGGGCAAACAGGACCTCGGCCTGCTCGGCGGCCTTCTCGCGCGTCCAGCCGGCGTAGACCTCCTGGGCCAGCAACACGTCACGGGCCTCGCGCACGGCCTGCAACATGCCCTCGTTGCGCAGGATGGACGCGGTGGTGGAGCGGTCGCCCGCGATCGCCAGCAGGTGCAACTTGCCGTCGGGGCCATAGGCGCGCGCCGCCCGACCCTGGGCGATCAACGCCTTGGCGGTGAGGTAGCCCGCGTCCTGCGCGCGCGGCTCCAGCGAGCCGATCCACAAGGGGAAACGTTCGCGCGGGCCGCCGGTCTGCTTCAGCTGTTCATCGGTGGGTTTGCTGAACGCCATGAACACCCGGATGCCGCTGCCTTCGAACAGACGCAGCAGCTCCGGGCCGGTGCCGTAGTCGTTGGAGAACACCACGTATTCGGGCCGTTCGGCGGGCGGGCGGGCGACAATGTCGCGCGCGATCTCGAACACGCGCAGGTGTTCGCGCTGGGCGTAATGGACTTCCAGGGTCTGCCCCAGGCTGGCTGCGGCGGCCTGCATGGCCTGCGCCGCCGCCAGCCAGTAGGCCTCGTCCGATTTGCCAGGATTGATAAACGCGACATGCTGGGCACAAACCGCCCCCGCGGTCAGCAGCATGAGGATGAAAGTCAACAGGCGGGTCATGTCCCTTGCTTGTTCTTGTAGGCCGGCACAATGCCGACTGTACACGCCCAGGCTGACAGATGACCCACGTCCCGCTCAACCCCGCCATTCCCACCCTGGAGGGCGTCGGCCCCAGTTGCGTGGCGCTGCCGGCCGGTCGCTGGGCCACGGTGCTGGACTTTCTGGCCGAGCGCCTGCCCATCGTCGACCGCGCCGGCTGGGCCGACCGCATGGCCAGGGGCCGCGTGCTGGACGACGACGCCCGCGCCATCCCCCCCGATGCCCCCTACCGCCATCCGACGCGGCTGTACTACTACCGCGAGGTGGACAACGAACCCCCCGTGACGGCAAGCGAGGAAGTGCTGTTCCAGGACGACTGGCTGGTGGTGGCCGACAAGCCGCACCACATGCCGGTGGTGCCCGGCGGGCGCTACGTGGCGGGCAGCCTGCTGGTGCGGCTCAAGCGGCGGCTGGGCGTGGACACCCTGAGTCCGCTGCACCGCATCGACCGCGAAACCGCGGGGGTCGTGGCCTTCGCGGTGCAGCCACGCACGCGCGCGGCCTACCAGGCCCTGTTCCGCGACCGCGAGGTGCACAAGCGCTACGAGGCCGTGGCGCCCTGGCGGGCCGATCTGGCCCTGCCGCGCACCCACCTCAGCCGGCTGGAGCCGGTGCCCGGTTTCTTCACCCAGCACGAGGTGGCCGGCGAGCCCAACAGCGAGACGCGCATCGACCTGCTGGAACGCCACGGCCCCTGGGCCCGCTACGCACTGGAGCCCACCACCGGACGGCGCCACCAGCTGCGCGTCCACCTGGCCGCGCTGGGCGTGCCCATCGTGGGCGACCGCTTCTACCCCCGCGTGCTGGCCGCCGATGAACCCGACGACCCCGATCGCCCGCTGCAGCTGCTGGCGCGCGGGCTGCGGTTCAACGACCCATTCACCGGGCAGGAACGCGTGTTCGAGAGCCGGCGCCGGCTGCTGGCGCTGGAGCGCCTCACGCTGCCGTGAAGCGGCGCACCCAGAAGGCGAACACGATGCCGCCCGCGTACATCATCACGCCATAGATGGCGCCCGGCAGCCCGAGCGCGTCATTGCCCAGCACGCTGCTTCCGATCATCAGCGCGAGCGTGGCATTCTGAACCCCGGTCTCTATCGCCACCGTCACGCTCTGGCTGCGGCTCAGCCGGGTGGCCCAGGCGGCCACGAAACCGGCCACCATGACCAGCACGTTGAGCACCACGGCAAACACGGCCAGGCTGGAGAAATGCTGGACCAGCAGCCCCCAGTTCTTGGCCACGGCAGCGAGCACCACCAGCACGAACAGCACCGTGGCCACGCGGGTGGCCCGCGGCTCCCAGCGCTGGGCCCGCACTGGCTTGAAATGGCGGGTGAGCATGCCCAGCAGCACCGGCAGGCCCACCACCACGAACACCTGGGCCATCATGTCGCCCACCGGCACCGCCACTTCCTGCGAAGCACCCATGAAGTGGTTGAGCGACCAAGCCGTGATCAGCGGCAACGTGACGATGGTGAGCACGCTGGCCACGGCGGTGAAGCTCAGGGCCAGGGCCACGTCGCCACGCGCCAGGTAGGTCAGCAGGTTGGAGGTGGTGCCCGTGGGGCAGGCCGCGAGGATCATGAAGCCCACGGCGAAAACGCCCGTCATGCCGAAGGCCTGCAGCAGCACGAAACAGAACACCGGCAACAGCACGAACTGGCTCAGCACGCCCACGATCAGCGCCTTGGGCTGCTGGAGGATGCGCCGGAAGTCCCAGTGGGTGAGCCCCAGGCCCAGCGCATACATGATGAATGCCAGGATCAGGGGCAGCAGAACGCCCGTGACGAAATCTCCCTGCATGTGTGAATCTCCTCTTCCGTGTGGTGGTGCCGGGTGTCAGGCCCGGCACACGATACACGAAGGAGGCGGCTTCACACCCGCTCGGAAACCCAGGCCTGCACCGATTGCAGGGCCGCCGGCAGGCCGGCCGGATCGGTGCCGCCGGCCATGGCCATGTCGGGCTTGCCGCCGCCCTTGCCGCCCACCTGCTGGGCCACGAAATTGACCAGTTCGCCGGCCTTGATCCGGGCGGTGTGGTCGGCCGTGACGCCAGCCGCCAGCTGCACCTTGTCGCCGTCCACCGCCGCGAGCACGATGGCCGCGCTCTTGAGCTTGTTCTTGAGCTGGTCCAGGGTGTCGCGAAGGGTCTTGGCATCGGCACCGTCCAGGCGGGCGGCCAGCACTTTCAGGCCCTTCACGTCCACGGCCTGGTTCACCAGCTCGTCGCCTTGGGCCGAAGCCAGCCTGCCCTTGAGTGCCGCGACCTCCTTCTCCAGCACCTTGACCTGCTCCAGCACCTGGGCGATGCGGCCCAACAGTTCGCCGGGCGCGGTCTTGAGGATGCCGGCCGCCTGGCCCACGGCGCTTTCCAGCTGCTGCAAATAGGCCAGCGCGTTCGCGCCGGTCACCGCCTCGATGCGGCGCACGCCGGCGGCCACGCCGCCTTCGGCCACCACCTTGAACAGGCCGATGTCGCCGGTGCGGCCCACGTGGGTGCCGCCGCACAGCTCGCGGCTGGAGCCGATGTCGAGCACGCGCACGGTGTCGCCGTACTTCTCGCCGAACAGCATCATGGCGCCGCTCTTCTGGGCCGATTCGATGTCCATCAGGCGCGCCTCGGTGGCGGCGTTGGCCAGGATCTCGGCGTTGACGAGCGCCTCGATGCGGCGGATCTCGTCATCGGTGACGGGCGCGTTGTGCGCGAAGTCGAAGCGGGTGCGCTCGGCGTTGACCAGCGAACCCTTCTGCTGCACGTGACCGCCCAGCACCTCGCGCAAGGCCTTGTGCATCAGGTGGGTGGCGCTGTGGTTGCGCACGGTGGCGGCGCGCACCGCCGTGTCCACGGCGGCGGTCACGGTGTCGCCCACGGCCAGCGTGCCCTGGGCCAGCGTGCCGTGATGGCCGAACACGTCGGCCTTGATCTTCTGGGTGTCGGCCACGTCGAAACGCGCCGAGGCGGTGGCTATCGTGCCCTCGTCACCGACCTGTCCACCGCTCTCCGCGTAGAACGGGGTGGTGTCCAGCACCACCACGCCGTCCTGACCGGCCTTGAGCGTGTCCACCGGCGTGCCATCGACATACAGCGCGACAACGCGGGCCGTTTCCTGCAGCGAGCTGTAGCCGGTGAAGGTGTTGCCGGCGCCGGTGTATTCCAGGGCCCTGTCCATCTTGAACTTGCCGGCGGCGCGGGCCTGGGCCTTCTGCTTTTCCATCGCCGCCTTGAAACCGGTCTCGTCCACCGCCACGCCGCGCTCGCGGCAGACGTCGTTGGTCAGGTCCAGCGGAAAGCCGTAGGTATCGTGCAGCTTGAAGGCGACGTCGCCCGGCAGCACCTGCTCGCCACCGGCCAGGGCCGCGTCAAGAATCTCCATGCCGTTTTCCAGCGTCTCGTAGAAACGCTCCTCCTCGGCCTTGAGCACATCGGCGATGCGCTGGGCGTTGGCGGCGAGGTGCGGGTAGGCCTCGCCCATCAGGGCCACGAGGTCGGGCACCAGCTTGTGGAAGAACGGCGTCTTGCGGCCCAGCTTGTAGCCATGGCGGATGGCGCGACGCACGATGCGGCGCTGCACGTAGCCGCGGCCTTCGTTGCTGGGGATCACGCCATCGGCGATCAGGAACGAGGTGGCGCGAATGTGGTCGGCAATCACCTTGAGCGAGGGATTGGCCAGGTCGGGGCAGCCGGTTTCGCGGGCCGCGACCTTGATCAGCCGGTCGAACAGGTCGATCTCGTAGTTGCTGTGCACGTGCTGCAGGATGGCGGCCAGG
>CAMLQP010000094.1 GCA_946482115.1 uncultured Comamonadaceae bacterium | reverse complement strand
CCGAGATCGAGCGCCGCGCGCAGGAGGTCATCAACCACTGCTGGGCGCAGGGCGACAGGAACCCGGTGCTGTTCATCCACGACGTCGGCGCGGGCGGCCTGTCCAACGCCTTCCCCGAGCTGACCAACGACGCCGGCCGGGGCGCGCGCTTCGACCTGCGCGCCGTCCCGCTGGAAGAATCCGGCCTGGCGCCCAAGGAAATCTGGTGCAACGAGAGCCAGGAACGCTACGTTCTGGCCATCGCGCCCGAGTCGCTGGAACAGTTCAAGGCCTTCTGCGAGCGCGAGCGTTGCCCGTTCGCGGTGGTGGGTGTCGCGACCGAGGAGCGTCAACTGCAATTGGTGGACGCGGGCGCCGAATCCCCGGTGGACATGCCCATGGACGTACTGCTGGGCAAACCGCCCAAGATGCACCGCGACGTGAAGACCGTCCGGCGCGAGTTCGCCCCGCTGGACCTGACCGGCGTGGACCTGCAGAAGGCCGTCATCGACGTGCTGAGCCACCCGACCGTGGCGTCCAAGCGTTTCCTGGTCACCATCGGCGACCGCACCGTGGGTGGTCTGAGCCACCGCGACCAGATGGTCGGCCCCTGGCAGGTGCCGGTGGCCGACTGCGCCGTGACCCTGGCCGACTACGCCGGTTTTGCCGGCGAGGCCATGAGCATGGGCGAACGCACGCCGCTGGCCGCGCTGGACGCACCAGCTTCGGGCCGCATGGCGGTGGCCGAGGCCATCACCAACCTGCTGGCCGCGCCCATCGAACTGCCGCGCGTCAAGCTGTCCGCCAACTGGATGGCCGCCTGCGGCGAGCCCGGCGAGGATGCCGACCTCTACGCCACCGTCCAGGCCGTGGGCATGGAGCTGTGCCCGGCGCTGGGCGTGAGCATCCCCGTGGGCAAGGATTCGCTGTCCATGCGCACGCAGTGGACGGCCGGCGGCGAGCAGAAGAAGGTGACCGCGCCGGTCAGCCTGATCGTGAGCGCCTTCGCCAGCGTGGCCGACGTGCGCGGCACGCTGACGCCCCAGCTTGACGGCCAGACCGAGGACACCACGCTGGTGCTGGTGGATCTGGGGCGTGGGCGCAACCGCATGGGCGGCAGCATCCTGGCCCAGACGCTGGACCAAACCGGCCACGAAGTGCCGGACCTCGACGACGCCCAGGATCTGGTGAAGCTGGTCGATGCGGTGAACGCTCTGCGCGCCCAGGGTCGCATCCTGGCCTACCACGACCGCAGCGACGGCGGCCTGCTGGCAGCGGCGGCCGAAATGGCTTTCGCCGGTCATGTGGGCGTCGCGCTCAACATCGACCAGCTGGTCACCGAGGGCGACGGCATCAGCGACAGCCGCATGGAAACCGGCGACGCCAAGAACTGGGCCCAGCAGGTGAGCGCCCGCCGTGAGGAGCTGACGCTCAAGGCCCTGTTCAACGAGGAACTGGGCGTGGTGCTGCAGGTGCGCACCGCCGAGCGCAACGAGGTGATGCAGGTGCTGCGCGAGCACGGCCTGAGCCGGCACAGCCACTTCATCGGCAAGACGCGCCCGACGACTTCGACGCTGGACGCCGGCAAGGGCCGGCTGCAGGTCTGGCGCGACACCAAGGTGGTGTTCGATGCCCGCCTGTCCGACCTGCACCAGGTCTGGGACAGCGTGAGCTGGAAGATCAACCAGCAGCGCGACAACCCCGCCTGCGCCGACGCCGAGCACGCGGCCGCCGGGCAGCCGGACGACCCGGGCCTGCACGTCGCGCTCAGCTTCGACCCGGCCGACGACGTCGCCGCCCCGTTCCTGAACCTGGCCCGACCCAAGGTCGCCATCCTGCGCGAGCAGGGCGTCAACTCCCATGTGGAGATGGCCTACGCCTTCACCCAGGCCGGTTTCGAGGCACACGACGTGCACATGACCGACCTGCAGAGCGGCCGCACCTCGCTGGCCGACTTCAAGGGCGTGGTCGCCTGCGGCGGCTTCAGCTACGGCGACACGCTGGGCGCCGGCATCGGCTGGGCGCGCAGCGTCACCTTCAACCCCGTGCTGTCCGAGCAGTTCCAGGGCTTTTTCGGCCGCGCCGACACCTTCGGCCTCGGCGTGTGCAACGGCTGCCAGATGTTCGCCGAGCTGGCCGACATCATCCCCGGTGCCGAGGCCTGGCCGCGCTTCACCACCAACCAGAGCGAGCGGTTCGAAGCCCGCCTGTCGCTGGTGGAGGTGCTCGAATCGCCCAGCCTGTTCTTCCAGGGCATGGCCGGCAGCCGCCTGCCCATCGCGGTGGCGCACGGCGAAGGCTTCGCCAACTTCAGGTACCGGGGCGACGCCAGCCGCGCCATCGCGGCCATGCGCTTCGTGGACCACCACGGCCAGGCCACCGAGCAGTACCCGTTCAACCCCAACGGCAGCCCGGCCGGCCTCACGGCCGTGACCACCGCCGACGGCCGCTTCACGGCCATGATGCCGCACCCCGAGCGGGTGTTTCGCAACATCCAGATGAGCTGGACCAGTGGCGACCGCTCGCAGCTCAGCCCCTGGATGCGCCTGTGGCGCAACGCGCGCCGCTGGGTCGGCTGAAAACCCTCGCGTGGCGATGGCATGATGCGGCCATGCCACGCGAATTCCCCCTCCACCCCGACACCATCGAAGCCTACGCCCGCGACGGCGCGGTGGTGATACGCGGCGCGCTGAATGCGGCCGAGCTGGCCCTGCTGGAACAGGGCATCGAACACAACCTGGCCCACCTGAGCCCGCTGGCGCTGGTGGCCAGCGAGCCCGATGACCCGGGCCGTTTCGTCGAGGACTTCTGCACCTGGCAGGCCAACGAGGCCTACCGGCGCATACTCACCGAGTCCGCGCTGCCGCACATCGCCGTGCAGCTGATGCAGAGCGCCAGCGCCCGCATCTACCACGACCACCTGCTGGTGAAAGAACCTGGCACGCGCCAGCCCACGCCCTGGCATCAGGACCAGCCCTACTACAACGTCGAAGGCCGCCAGAACGTGAGCTTCTGGATTCCCGTGGACCCGGTGCCGCCGGAGAGCACGCTGCGTTTCGTGGCCGGCTCGCACGCCGGCACCTGGTTCATGCCGCGCACCTTCCGCGACCAGCAGGCCCGGTGGTTCCCCGAAGGCACGCTGGCCGAGCTGCCGCCCATCGATGCGCAGCCCGAGACCTACCGCCAGCTGGGCTGGGCGCTGGAGCCGGGCGATTTTGTCGCCTTCCAGATGCTCACGCTGCACGCCTCCAGCGGCGTGGGGCCGGGCCAGCGCCGGCGCGTGTTCTCGGCCCGTTACCTGGGCGATGACAGCCGCCACGCGCCGCGCCGCTGGCGCACCTCGCCGCCGTTCCCGGGGCTGGAGCAGGTGCTGCCGGATGGTGCCGTGATGGACCACCCGCTGTTTCCCCTGGCATGGCCCGCCCAGGCCTGACACGCACATACCTATATAAAGAGAGGAAACCCCGCATGGCCAGCAGCCTGTTCCTGTTGCTCGACGACATCGCCACCGTGCTCGATGACGTGTCGGTGATGACCAAGGTGGCCGCCAAGAAGACGGCCGGCGTGCTGGGGGATGACCTGGCGCTCAACGCCCAGCAGGTCACCGGCGTCACTGCCGACCGCGAGCTGCCCGTGGTCTGGGCCGTGGCCAAGGGTTCGGCGCTCAACAAGGCCATCCTGGTGCCGGCGGCGCTGGCCATCAGCGCCTGGCTGCCGTGGCTGATCACGCCGCTGCTGATGCTGGGCGGCGCCTTCCTGTGCTTCGAGGGGGTGGAGAAGCTGCTGCACAAGTGGCTGCACGGCGCCGAACAGACCAAGGCCGAGCACCAGGCACACGTGGCCGCGCTGGCCAACGAGGCGGTCGACATGGTCGCCTTCGAGCGCGACAAGGTGAAGGGCGCCGTGCGCACCGATTTCATCCTCTCGGCCGAGATCATCGTGATCTCTCTCGGCACCGTGGCCGGCGCCACCTTCGGTCAGCAGGTCGGCGTGCTGGTCGGCATCTCCATCCTCATGACCGTGGGCGTCTACGGCCTGGTGGCCGGCATCGTCAAGCTGGACGACCTGGGCCTGCGCCTGACCCGGGCCGCGAGCGGCGGCGCCCAGGCACTGGGTCGGGGCATCCTGGCCACCGCGCCCTGGCTCATGAAGGGGCTGTCGGTTGCCGGCACCGCCGCCATGTTCCTGGTGGGCGGCGGCATCCTCACCCACGGCGTGCCGGTGCTGCACCACGTCAACGAAAGCCTGGGTTTCCCGCTGTCCATGGCTTTCGATGCCGTGGTGGGCATCGCGGCCGGCCTGGTGGTCGTGGGCGGGGTCACGCTGGTCCAGCGGCTGCGCGGCCGCTGAACCGCCGGGCGGCTAGCCTCAGTCCGCCGAGAAACCCGAAGCCTTGACGATCGGGCCCCACAGGGCCAGGTCATCGGCGATGGCCTTGGTCAGGGTGGCGCCGGGCGAGGCGTCGGGCGTGGTGCCCAGCCGGCCCAGGGCCTCGCGCACCTCGGGCATGGCCGCCACCTTGAGCGAAGCCGCCTCGAGCTGGCGCACCGTGGCGTCGGGCGTGCCGGCGGGCACGAACAGGCCGGTCCACTCCAGCTGGTCGAACTCGGGGTAGCCCAGTTCCTTGAGCGTGGGCACGTTGGGCAGCTGGTCCGAGCGTTTGGTGCCGTTGACGGCCAGGATCTTCACCCGCGTGCCGTTGTACTGCACCATGTCGGCGATCGGGATGATGCCGGCGGCGAGCTGGCCGCCCAGCAGGTCCTGCGTCACCGGCGCGGCGCCGCGGTAGGGCACGGCCAGCAGCTTGGTGCCGGTGGCCTCGCCCAGCTTGTAGCCCACGAACTGCGGGAAGCTGCCGGGCGCGGGCACGCCGTAGTTGGCGAATTTCGGGTCCTTGCGCGCCAGCTCCAGCCATTCCTTGATGTTGTTGGCCGGGTTGCTCATGGGCACGGTGACGGATTCGTAGAAGCTGGACAGTCGCGCCACGGGCTTGAAGTCCTTGATGCCGTCGTAGCGCACGCTCTTGGTGGTCAGCGGCGCCATCACCATCATGTGGGTGGTGCCCAGCAGCACGGTCAGCCCGTCACCGGGCTGGCCCTTCACGTAGTCGGCCGCGATCGTGCCGCCGGCGCCCACGCGGTTGTCCACCACCACCGGCACGTTGAGCTCGGCCTTGAGCTTGTCGGCGATGGTGCGGGCCAGCACGTCGGCCGAGCCGCCGGCGGGAAAGCCCACCACCAGCCGCAGCGGGCCGCGGTCGGTGGGCACCTGGGCCATGGCCGTGCCGGCCAGTGCCAGCGGGATCAGGGCGGAAACGAGAAGGTGACGGCGTTTCATGGAAGGACCTTTCGGGTGGGTGCGGGAGGTGTGGGAGAGGCGCCTCAGAGCGGCGCGGTGCGGTGGAACCAGGGGCTGGCCTGCTCCAGCTGGGTGGCCAGCTGCAACAGGGTGGCGTCGTCGCCGAAGCGGGCCACGGCCTGCACGCCCACGGGCAGGCCGTCGGCGGTCCAGTGCAGCGGCAGGCTGATGGCGGGTTGGCCGGTGGCGTTGAAGGCGCCGGTGAAGGGACAGAACGCGGCCATGGCCTCGGAGAAGCTGTCCAGCGTGTGGGTCTGGGTGGACAGCGTGCCCAACGCCACCGGCGGCTGGGCGATGGTCGGCGTCAGCAACACGTCCACGGTCTCGAAGTAGCGCGCGATGCGGCGCACCTCGTGGTTGATGCGGCCGAACTGCGCGGCATAGGCCACACCGGGGGTGGCCTGGCCCAGGCGGATGGCGGCCCAGGTGAGGGGTTCGAGCTCGTCCTCGCGCGCCGGGCGGCCCAGCGCGGCCTCGCGGGCCTGAACCAGCGCCGCCAGGCCGGTCAGCAGCAGCAGGCCGGTGGCGGCGCCCAGGGCGCCGGAGTCGAAATCCGGCGCGCCTTCCTCCACCTGGTGGCCCAGGTCGGCCAGCAGGCGGGCGGTGTTCTCGACCGCCGCGCGACACTCGGGGTGCACCTCGGCGCCCCGGAAGCTGCGGGTGGTGAAGGCCACGCGCAGGCGGCGTGGCGGCAGCGCGGACAGCTCCAGGTAGCTGCGCGCGGGCGCGGCGGTGAAGTAGGGCGCGCCGGCATCGGGGCCGACGGTGGCGTCCAGCAGCACGGCGCAGTCGCGCACCGAGCGCGTCACCGCGTGTTCGTGGCTGAGGCCGTGGTTGGCCTCGCCCCGGTGCGGGCCCGTGGGCAGCAGGCCGCGCGTGGGCTTGAGGCCCACCAGCCCGTTGCAGGCTGCGGGGATGCGGATGGAGCCGCCGCTGTCGGTGGCGTGGGTGGCGGGCAGTATGCCGGCCGCCACGGCGGCGGCCGCGCCGCCGCTGGAACCGCCGGCGGTGCGCTCCAGGTTCCAGGGGTTGCGGGTGGGGCCGGTCAGCGCGGGTTCGGTCGATGCGCTCATGCCGAACTCGGGCGAGGCGGTGCGGCCCAGGATGTGAAGGCCCGCGCGCCGCAGCCGCGCCACGGTCTCGCTGTCGAAATCCATCACGTTGCCCGCGAACAGCTGGCTGCCGTGGGTGAGCGGCATGCCTTGCACGGGCGCGTGCAGGTCCTTGATGAAATAGGGCACGCCGCCCAGCGGGCCAGGCACGACGCCCTGGGCGGCGGCCGCGCGGGCGGCCTCGACGGCGCGTTCGTTCAGGTGGGTGACGGCGTTGACTGGGCCGTTGACGGCCTGCAGCCGGTCCAGCGCCGCGTCCAGCACCTCGCGCGGGTGCAGTTCGCCGCGCTGCATGGCCTGCGCCAGGCCCAGGGCGTCGAAGGTGCGGTACTCGTCGAAGCGCAGGCTCATGGATGCCTCCGCACAGCCAGGGCCTCGATCTCCAGCCGGCCACCCATGGCCAGGCCGCTGGCGCCGAAGGCGCTGCGCGCCGGGTAGGGCTGCTCGAAGAAGCGGGTGTAGACGGCGTTGAAGGCTGGCCAGTCGGCCATGTCGGCCAGCATCACGGTGCACTTGACCACGTCGCGCATGGCGAAGCCGTGTGCCTCGAGCGCGGCCTGGATGTTGCGCATGGCCTGCTCGGCCTCGGCCGCCACGCCGCCGGGCGCCAGCGTCAGCGTGCCGGGCAGGGTGCCCATCTGGCCCGAGAGGTACAGCGTGTCGTCCACGCGGACGATTTCGGAAAAGGGCAGGCCCAGGCGCGAGAAGCCGGGCGAATTGAGGTGTTGGACATCGGCCATGCGGCGCACTCTACGCGCTGGCTGCCGTTCGAACAAATACAACTTTGGCAGCCTGGCAATACAATTTTGTGATGCATATTGAAGGACGGCGGCTCCATTACTTCGTCAAGGTGGCAGAGGCGGGCAGCCTGGGCCGCGCCGCGCTGGCGCTGCACGTGGCCCAGCCGGCGCTGTCGCGGCAGATGCACCTGCTGGAGGACGAGGTGGGCGCGCCGCTGTTCGAGCGCACCGCGCGCGGCATGCCGCTCACGGCCGCCGGCCAAGCCTTGTACGCCGACGCCAAGCGGCTGCTGTCCGACGGGCAGGACGCCCTGCGCCGCGCGCGTCTGGCTGCCAGCGGGCGGTTCGGTCACCTGCGGGTGGGCTTTTCCGAAATCTACCTGTGGCACCCGCGCGTGCTGTCGGCGCTGCGCACCTGCCGCAGCGAGCACGGCGAGGTGACGTTCACCGTGGAAGCCATGCTGTCAGGCGCGGTGGCCGACCGGGTGCGCTCGGGGCACCTGGATTTCGCGCTGGCCTACAGCGGGCAGCTGGACGGCGCCGACACCGAACTGCGCCACCGCCCGTGGCTGGTCGACGAATACCGGCTGGTGGTGCCGGCCGATTCGCACCTGGCACGCCAGCCGCCCCGGCGGCTGGCCGACCTGAACCAGGAGGACTTCATCCTGTTCCGGCGCGACCAGTCACCGCGCATGCACGACATGATCATGACCCACTTCCACCAGCGCGGTTTCTCGCCCCGCCTGGTGCAGGAGGGCACCACCCACTACACGGTGCTGGCGCTGGTGGCGGCCGGCCTGGGCTGCAGCGTCATGCCGGTCAGCGCCGCCTCGCGCATGCCCGAAGGCGTGCGGCTGGTGCCGGTGCCCGACATGGCCATACACACCCCCATCTACGCCATCTGGCGCGCGCAGGCCGAGACGCCGCTGCTGCGGCGCTTCGTGGACCTGCTGACCGACGATGGGGGCGCGCCGCCGGCCTGACGGTGCGTCTCAGGGGTGCAGCACGCAGCCGCCCAGCACGTCGCCGCGCCAGCGCGCCGACATCGCCTCGCGGAAATCGGCCAGCGGGTAGCGGTGCGAGATGTGGGGCCGTATCCGGCCTTCGGCCACCCATTGCAGGATCTGCGCCACGCGCGGCGGACGCAGCGCCGGGTTCTGCGCCACCGCGATCACGGCCGGGCAGCCCATGACGGTCAGGCTCTTCATCTGCAAGATGTTGGTGGGCAGCTGGTTGGCGTTGGGCGCGCCGCGTTGGCCTTTGCCACGCGCCACGTCGGGTGTGGAGGTCCAGCCCACGATCAGGAAGCGGCCGCCAAAGGCCATGGCGCGCAGGCATTCAAGCGAGGTTTCGCCGCCGACCGCGTCGTAGACCACGTCCACGCCCCGCCCGCCGGTGAGCGCCTTGGCTTCGTCGCGGAACCGGCGCACGCCGTTCGCACCATCCTCCGCGCGGGTGTTGATCACGTGGTCGGCGCCCAGCTCGCGCAAGCGGGCCAGCTTCTCGTCGGAGCGGCCGGTGGCGATCACCGTGGCACCGAGCAGCTTGGCCACCTGCACAGCCGCCAGCCCGGTGGAGCCCGAGGCGCCGGTGATCAGCACGGTTTCGCCCGCCTGCAGCTGGCCACGGGTGACCAGGCAGTGGTAGGCGGTCTCGTAGTTGCCCAGCAGGTTGCAGGCCTCGTCGTAGGAAAAGCCCTCGGGGATGCGGAGCACCGCCGCCGCCGGCAGCACCGCATAGGTGGCATAGCCGCTGGCCTTCTGGTAGGCGCCATAGGAGCGCGGGCCGACCTGCATGAAGTCGGCGAACACCCGGTCGCCCACGGCCACGAGGGCCGGGTCAACGTCGGGGGCAGCGGCGAGCACGTCGCCGCTGTACTCCATGCCTGGGGTGTAGGGCGGCTGCGGCATGTGCTGGTACTGGCCGCTGGTCATCAGCAGATCCACCCAGGCCACGGCAGCGCTGCGGATGCGCAGCAGGATCTCGCCGGGTTTCAGCTGGGCGGGATCGGGGGCGGGCTGCGCGGTCAGCGTGAGGTGCCGCTCCAGGGCGGCCATGGGGTCTTCGGCGAATTCGGTCACCAGCACCTGCTGGCCAGGGGGCAGGGGAGGGGCGGTCATGGGGTCAGTGGGGCGCCTGCGCAGGCCGTGTGCGGTAGAACCTGAGCGGGCTTTCGGGCACGGCGTTGAGCACCGAGCGCTTGATCTTGCCTACCACGTGCATCTCGCACGGCTTGCAGTCGAAGCGCAGGGTGAGCTTTTCCTTGCCGTTGACGAGCTGCAGCGGCTCGGCGCGCACGGTGCCCTGCACGCCGGTCACGCCCTTGGCCTGCTTGGGGCACAGGCTCAGGCTGA
>CAMLQP010000093.1 GCA_946482115.1 uncultured Comamonadaceae bacterium | reverse complement strand
TGCGCCGCCAGTTCGCCATGGTCAGCCAGGACGTGGTGATGCTCAACGACACGCTGGCCTTCAACGTGGCCCTGGGCAGCGAACCCGACCCGGTGCGCGTGGAGCAGGCCCTGCGCGCGGCCAACCTGGGCGAGCTGCTGGAGCGCCTGCCCCAGGGGCTGAACAGCACCGTGGGCCACAACGCGACCGAGCTGTCCGGCGGCCAGCGCCAGCGCCTGGCCATCGCCCGCGCGCTCTACAAGGACGCCCCCCTGCTGATACTGGACGAGGCGACCTCCGCGCTGGACAACGAGTCCGAGCGTCTGGTGCAGGAAGCCATCGCCCGCCTGATGGCCGGGCGCACCACCTTTGTGATCGCGCACCGCCTGTCCACCATCGAACACGCCGACCGCGTGGTGGTGCTGGCGGAAGGCCGCATCGTCGAACAGGGCAGCCACCGCGAGCTGCTGGCCGCCAACGGCCTGTACGCGCGCCTGCACGCCCAGGGCCTGGGCAGCGACGCGGAGTGACGGCAGGCCAAGCTCACGTTATAAACCGGCCCATGCTGCCCGCCCCCATTCCCGCCAACGACTCCCAGCGTCTGGACGCCTTGCGCCAGCTGCTGATTCTGGACACGCCGCCCGAGCAGCGCTTCGACCGCCTGGTCGAATTCGCGACACAGGAGTTCCGCGTACCCACCGCGCTGATCTCGCTGGTGGACGAGAACCGCCAGTGGTTCAAGGCTCGCGTCGGGCTGGGCGCCACCGAAACCCCACGGGACATCTCGTTCTGTGGCCACGCGCTGGAACTGCCCGACGTGCTGGTGATTCCCGATGCCCTGCTCGACCCGCGTTTCGCGGACAACCCGCTGGTGACAGGCCCGCCGCACATCCGTTTCTACGCCGGCGCCCAGTTGCGGCTGCCCGACGGCCACGTGCTCGGCACCCTGTGCCTGATCAGCCCCGAACCGCGCACCTATGACGCCGTGGACCGCGCCATACACCTCGCCCTGCGCGACCTGGTGATGGAGGAGCTGCTGCGCCGGGAGGCCGTCTGATGCCGGCCGAACAAGGCTACCAGCTGCTTCTGATCGAGCCCAGCGCCCTGGTGCGGGGCATCGTGGTCTCGGTCGCGCGCGAGCTGCAGCTGGCCCAGGTGCACCAGACCGGCAGTCTGGCCACGGCCGCGCAGTGGCTGGGCGAGCGCCAGATGGACGGCATCTTCCTCGCCCTGCACGACCCCGGCCCCGCGCTGGCGCTGCTGGACCGGCTGCGCCAGCGCAAGCTGCTGTGTGACGCCGATGCGCCGGTGGTGGCCATGCTGCCGCAAGGCCAGGACAAGCTGCTGGATGCGCTGCGCGAGCGCGACGTGAAACGCGTGCTGCCCCTGCCTTTTCGCATACGCGAAGTGATCGACGCCATGTACGCGATCTGGCCGTATGCGCGGCCCCGCCAGGCCTGAGCAGGCGGCTCAGAGCAGCACGATGTCGTACTGCTCCTGCGTCATGGAGCTTTCGCTGGCCAGCGAGATCGGCTTGCCGATGAAATCCGAGAGCCCGGCAAGGTGCGTGCTTTCCTCGTCCAGAAACAGCTCGATCACCTGTGGCGAGGCCACCACGCGGAATTCGCGCGGGCTGAAGGCGCGCGCCTCGCGCAGGATCTCGCGCAGGATGTCGTAGCACAGGCTGCGCGCGGTCTTGACGACGCCCTTGCCCTGGCACGACGGGCATGGCTCGCACAGCATGTGGGCCAGCGACTCGCGGGTGCGCTTGCGGGTCATCTCCACCAGGCCCAGTTGCGAGAAGTCGCCGATCATGGTTTTCACACGGTCGCGCGCGAGCTGCTTGCGGAATTCGGCCAGCACGGCGTCGCGGTGGTCTTCGCGCGCCATGTCGATGAAATCGACGATGACGATGCCGCCCAGGTTGCGCAGCCGCAGCTGGCGCGCGATGGCCTGCGCGGCCTCCAGGTTGGTCTTGAACACCGTGTCGTCGAAATTGCGCGCGCCCACGAAGCCGCCGGTGTTCACATCCACCGTGGTCAGCGCCTCGGTCTGGTCGATGACCAGGTAGCCGCCGGACTTGAGGTCCACGCGCCGGCTCAGCGCGCGCGCGATCTCCTCGTCCACGTTGTGCAGGTCGAAGATGGGCCGCTCGCCGCTGTAGTGCTGCAGCAGGCCGAGCGTGCCGGGCATGAATTCGCGCGCGAACTGCTGCAGCAGCCCGAACTGTTCGCGCGAATCGATGCGGATGGACTGCGTCTCGGCCCCCACCAGATCGCGCAGCACGCGCTGCATCAGCGTCAGGTCCTGGTAGAGCAGCGTGCCGGGCGGCTGGCGGGTGGCGGCCTCGCGGATGCGCTCCCAGGTCTTGCGCAGGTAGGCGATGTCCTCGGCCAGTTCGCCGTCCTCGGCGTCTTCCGCGTTGGTGCGCAGGATGAAACCGCCCGGGTTGTCGGTGCCAGCCTGCGTCAGTCGCAGCAGGCGCTGACGCAGGGCCTCGCGCTGCTCGTGCGGAATCTTCTGCGACACGCCGATGTGGCGGTCTTGCGGCAGGAACACGAGCAGCCGCCCGGCGATGCTGACCTGGGCGGTGAGCCGGGCGCCCTTGGTGCCGATGGGGTCCTTGAGCACCTGCACCATCAGTGCCTGGCCTTCGTAGATCTGGCGCTCGATGGGCATGCCGGCCTCGCCGTTGTGGCCGTTGCCGGCGCCATGCGCGTGCTTGGCGGCGATCTGTGGCATCAGGTCGGCCACGTGCAGGAAGGCGGCGCGCTCCAGTCCGATGTCGATGAAGGCGGACTGCATGCCCGGCAGCACCCGCTGCACCTTGCCCAGGTAGACGTTGCCCACCAGGCCGCGCTCCAGCGTGCGCTCCAGGTGCACCTCCTGCACCGCCCCCTGCTCCACCACGGCGACTCGGGTTTCCTGCGGGGACCAGTTGATGAGGATGTCTTGGGCCATGGTGTGCGCAGCTTACATCACGCGCAGCCCGGCCGCCCGCAGCACCAGCGCGGTCTCGAACGCCGGCAGGCCCACGATGCCGGAGTGGCTGCCCGCGATGCGGCGCACCCACAGCGCGGCACGCCCCTGCAAGGCGTAGGCCCCGGCCTTGCCCAGGGGTTCGCCGGTATCCACGTAGCGGCGGATCTCGGCCGCGCTCACGCGGTCGAACTCGACGGTGGAGGTGCTCAAGGCTTCGTGCACGCGGCCCTTGTGCCACAGCGCCACGGCGGTCAGCACCCGGTGCCTCTGGCCGGACAGCGACGCCAGCATGCGACGCGCGTCGGCCGCATCGGCGGGCTTGCCAAGGATCTGGCGACCCAGCGCCACGGTGGTGTCGGCGCAGAGCACGGGGCCGCTCGGAAGGTGGCGGCGCCGCAGGCGCTCCACGGCGGCTTCGAGTTTGAGGCGGGTGACGCGCTGCACGTAGGTGGCCGGCGCCTCGTTGCCGCGCACCGCTTCGAGCGCCTCGCTGTCCTCGACGGCATCGGGCAGCAGCAGTTCGCAATCCATGCCCCACTGGGCCAGCAGTTCGCGCCGGCGCGGGCTTTGGGAAGCGAGGTACAGCTTCATTCTCTGTGATACGGGTGGTTGGCGTTGATGGACCAGGCGCGGTAGAGCTGCTCGATCAGCAGCACGCGCGCCATGGCGTGGGGCAGCGTCAGGTCGGACAGGCGGATGCGTTCGTGCGCGGCCTGGCGGAACTCGGGCTGCAGGCCGTCGGGCCCGCCGATGATGAGCGCCACGTCGTCGCCGCCCATCTGCCAGGCCTTGAGCCGTTCGGCCAGGGCCACGGTGGTCAGCGCGGTGCCGCGTTCGTCCAGGGCCACTATGCGGGCGCCGCGCGGAATCTGCGCGACGATGCGCTCGCGCTCCGCAGCCATGAGCGTCTCGCGGGTCTTGGAGCCGCGCGGCTCGGTCTTGACGGTCTTGATGTCCACCCGCAGATCGGGCGGGAAACGCTTGGCGTAGTCGTCGTAGGCGGTCTGGGCCCAGTCGGGCATGCGCTGCCCGACCGCGACGATGACCAGCTTCATGCCCGGGGCTTGCGGGGCGCGGCCTTGTTGGCGGCCGCCTTCTTCACGGGCGCGCCCACCTTCACGACCTTGAGCGGCGCTTTCCTGGCCGGTGCCTTGACGGCCGCGGTTTTCCTGGCCGGCGCCTTGGCTGCAGGGCTGCCAGCCTTGCTGGCGGCCGGTTTCCTGGCGGCCGTTTGGGCGCCTTTGGCCGCCGGGGCCGGCTTGCCCGCCTTGGCTGGCACAGCCTTCTTCGGGGCCGGTGTCTTGGAAGCGGCGGTTTTTCCGACCGGGGTCTTGGCGGGCCTGGCCTTCTCGGCCGCCGCCTTCATCACCGGTGCGGGTTTGTCTTCGCCGTGCTTGAAGCGCACAGGTTTTTCGCCCCAGATTTCTTCCAGGTGGTAATACTGGCGGATCGCGGGCTGCATCACATGCACCACGGCCGCGCCGCAGTCCACGATGATCCACTCGCCGTTGTCTTCGCCTTCGGTGCGCGGCTTGGGGAAGCCGGCCTCGCGCACGGCATCGCGCACGCTGGCGGCGAGCGCCTTGGTCTGGCGGTTGGAGGTGCCGCTGGCCACCACCACGCGTTCGAACAGCGGGGAGAGGTGTTCGGTGTTGAACACCACGATATCCTGGCCTTTGACGTCTTCCAGCCCATCGACGATGGCGCGCTGGAGCTTCTGGATGTTCTTCTTGGCCGTGGTTTCGCTGGTCATGCAGGGTCTTCGTAGAGGTGGTGATGGGAAATATAGCGCGCAACCGGCTCGGGCACCAACACGTCGAGCGAGGCCTGCCGGCTGACCTGGGCTCGCACGGCGGTGGCGCTGATGTTCTTGAGCGGCATGTGCAGCAGGGTGTAGGGCACGTCCACGCCCGAGAGGTCCATCTCCTCGGCCTGGTCGAGCCGGGCGTCGGCGCCGATGTTGATGGCGCGGTTGGCCACGGCGATGGTGGCCAGCTGCAGCACTTCCTCCCAGCGCACCCAGCTCCTGAACGACAGCAGCTGGTCGGCACCCAACACCAGGAACAGATCGGCGTCGGGGTATTCGGCACGCAGCTCGCCCAGGGTGTCGGCGGTGTAGCTGGGGCCATCGCGGTGGATCTCGCGCTCGTCGTAGACGATGTTGATCAGGCCGTCGAAGGCCAGCCGGCACATGGCCACGCGGTGCGGGGCCGGCGACAGCGGGCGTGGCTTGTGCCAGGCGTGGCCGGTGGGCAGGATGTGCAGGCGGTCGAGGTCGAGCTGGCCCAGCGCGGTTTCGGCCAGGGCGCGGTGCGCCCAGTGCGGCGGATCGAACGATCCGCCAAACATGCCGATGCGCATGCGGCGGGGGGTGGTTGGACTCATGGGGTTCAGACCCATTCGCGCTTCACGAGGAAGTCGCGCGTAAGGCGTTCCTCGGGCGAGCCGGGCTCGGGCTGGTGATCGTAGGCCCAGCGCGCCAGCGGCGGCATGGACATCAGGATGGACTCGGTGCGGCCGCCGGACTGCAGGCCGAAGTGGGTGCCGCGGTCCCAGACGAGGTTGAATTCGACATAGCGGCCGCGCCGGTAGAGCTGGAACTGGCGCTCGCGCTCGCCCCAGGCCAGCCCCTGGCGGCGCTCGACGATTGGCAGGTAAGCGGCCAAAAAGGCATCGCCCACCGCCCGTGTCATCGCAAAGCCGGTGTCGAAGCCGCCTTCGGAGAAATCATCGTAGAACACGCCGCCGATGCCGCGCGGCTCGTTGCGGTGCTTGAGGAAGAAGTAATCGTCGCACCAGGCCTTGAAGCGCGGGTACTTGTCGGCGCCAAACGGTGCGAGGGCATCGCGGCAGGTTCGATGGAAGTGCTGGGCATCCTCCTCGAACGGGTAGTACGGCGTCAGGTCCATGCCGCCGCCGAACCAGCACACCGGCTGCCCACCCGCCGGCGTGGCCGCGATCATGCGCACGTTCATGTGGACCGTGGGCACATGGGGGTTGCGTGGATGGAACACCAGCGACACGCCCATGGCCTCGAACGGCGCGCCGGCCAGTTCGGGCCGGTGCTGGGTGGCCGAGGGCGGCAACTGCGGGCCACGCACGTGCGAGAAGCCACAGCCCGCGCGCTCGAACACCACGCCGTCCTCGAGGATGCGCGTTTCGCCCTCGCCCTGCAACGGCTCGCTGGCGGCCTTGGTCCAGTGGTCAGCGCGAAAGGCGTTGCCATCCAGCGCGGTCACCGCGTCGGTGATGCGCGCCTGCAGCCCACGCAGATAGGCGCTCACCGCCTGGGGAGATGGGGTGTTCATGGGCCTATGGTATCGGTTCGGCCCGCCGGGGCGATCAGGCGCACGGGGGCGGCATGGGCGGGCCTGAGACCGCGCACGCCCTGGTAGACGGCCTCGATGCGCGCCATGTCGGCAGCCTCGTCGCCACTCAGGCGGATGAAGTCGAGCACGCTGACGGTGCGGCTGCCGTAGTCCAGCCGGATCAGGCCCACCGGCACGTCCGCGCCACAGGCGGTCTGGTAGAAGCCGCTGCGCCAGCCGGCCGAGCGCTTGCGCGTGCCTTCGGGCGCCAGGCCCAGCCAGAAATAGCGGTCGGCCTGCTTGCAGGCCTTCACGTGGTCAATGGCCTGGCCGACCACGCCCCGGGCGCTGTGCCGGTCCACCGGCACGCCGCCCAGCCAGCGCAGCCAGGCGCCCAGCAGCGGCACGCGGAACAGCGTGTCCTTGCCCCAGAAGCGCACCGGCACACCCACCGCCCATTTGGCGAGGATCATGACGATGAAATCCCAGTTGCTGGTGTGCGGGTACACCGCCAGCACGCCCTGGCGTGCCGGCAGGCCCTGGAACAGCACGCGCCAGCCCAGCAGCCGCAGCACGCCCCGCGCCAGCGGGCTGCCGCGGAACTGCAGGGGATACGGTGCCGGGCAATCGCTGACCGGCGTACGGGTGGCGCGCATCAGTTCTTGATCGCGCGGCCGCCGATGTCGCGGCGGAACTGCATGCCGTCGAAATGGATGCCCTGCACCGCGTCGTAGGCGCGCTGCTGCGCCTGCTTCACCGAATCGGCCAGCGCGGTCACGCACAGCACGCGTCCGCCCGAGGCCACCACCTGGCCGTCCCGGGCCTGGGTGCCGGCATGGAAGACCATCACGTCGTCGGCATCGGGCGGCAGGCCGGTGATGGCGTCGCCCTTGCGCGGGTTCATGGGGTAGCCGTGGGCGGCCAGCACCACGCCCAGCGCGGTGCGGCGGTCCCACTCCAGTTCGATCCTGTCGAGCTCGCCAGCGGTGGCGGCCAGCATCACCTCCACCAGGTCGGACTTGAGCCGCATCAGGATGGGCTGGGTCTCGGGGTCGCCCATGCGGCAGTTGAATTCCAGCGTCTTGACCGCGCCCTCGGGCGAGATCATCAGGCCGGCGTAGAGGAAGCCGGTGTAGGGGATGCCGTCCTTGGCCATGCCCTGTATGGTGGGCAGGATCACCTCGCGCATGGCGCGCGCGTGAACGGCGGGCGTGACCACGGGCGCGGGCGAATAGGCGCCCATGCCGCCGGTGTTGGGGCCCTGGTCGTTGTCCTGCAGGCGCTTGTGGTCCTGGCTGGTGGCCAGCGCCACCACGTTCCTGCCGTCGCACAGCACGATGAAGCTGGCTTCCTCGCCGGGCAGGAACTCCTCGATGACGACGCGCGCGCCGCCCTCGTTGTGGCTCACGCCCAGCCTGTTGTCCAGCAGCATGAAATCCACCGCCTCGTGCGCCTCGGCAGCGGTCATGGCCACCACCACGCCCTTGCCGGCGGCCAGGCCGTCGGCCTTGACCACGATGGGCGCGCCCAGGCGGTCGATGTAGGCGTGCGCGGCCGCCGCGTCGGTGAAGGTGTCGAACGCGGCCGTGGGAATGCCGTGGCGCGCCATGAAGGCCTTGGAGAAGGCCTTGGAGCTTTCCAGCTGCGCGGCCGCCTTCGTGGGGCCGAAGATGCGCAGGCCGTGGGCGCGGAACTCGTCCACCACGCCGGCCGCCAGCGGCGCCTCCGGGCCGACCACGGTCAGCTGGACGCCTTCCTTCTGGGCCCATTCGCGCAGTTCCACCACGCCGGTGATGGGCAGGTTGGTCAGGCGCTTGTCGCGCGCGGTGCCGGCGTTGCCCGGCGCCACGTAGACCATCTGCACCCGGCCGGACTGGGCCAGCTTCCAGGCCAGCGCATGCTCGCGGCCGCCGCCGCCGATGACGAGAACCTTCATTCAGACATCCAGTTCGGCGTTGTGGAAGACGTTCTGCACGTCGTCCAGGTCTTCCAGCACGTCCAGCAGCTTTTGCATGCGGGCGGCGTCGTCACCGGCCAGGGCGATGGTGTTCTCCGGGCGCATGGTCACCTCGGCCACCTCGGGCTTCAGGCCGGCGGCCTCCAGCGCGTTTTTCACGGTTTCAAAGTCACCCGGCGCGGTCAGCACCTCGATGGCCCCTTCGTCGTCGGTGACGACGTCTTCGGCGCCAGCTTCCAGGGCCACTTCCATCACCTGGTCTTCCGAGGTGCCGGGTGCGAACACCAGCTGGCCGCAATGCTTGAACTGGAACGCCACCGAGCCTTCGGTGCCCAGATTTCCGCCGTGCTTGCTGAAGGCGTGGCGCACCTCGGCCACGGTGCGCACCCGGTTGTCGGTCATGGTGTCCACGATGATGGCCGCGCCGGCTATGCCGTAGCCCTCGTAGCGGATTTCCTCGTAGCTCACGCCTTCCTGGTTGCCGGTGGCCTTGTCGATGTTGTACTTGACGCGGTCAGCGGGCATGTTGGCCGCCTTGGCCTTGTCCACCGCCAGGCGCAGGCGCGGGTTGGCGCTCAGGTCACCGCCGCCGGTGCGTGCCGCCACCGTGATTTCGCGAATGATGCGGGTCCAGATCTTGCCGCGTTTTTCGTCCTGACGGCCCTTGCGGTGCTGGATGTTGGCCCACTTGGAATGACCTGCCATGAAAAAGCCTCTTGTTCGGAATACGCCACGGGGGCGCCGGAGATAACCTGATATTCTACTTTTTCGCCCTGCCGGGGCCGAACCACGAGGAGAGGAAAACACCATGCCGCAACCCCTGACCATCGCCCGCAACGCCCAGACGGCCTGCGAACTGCTGCCCGGACTGGCGAACCGCCACGGCCTCATCACCGGCGCCACCGGCACCGGCAAGACGGTGACGCTGCAGAATCTGGCCGAACAGTTCTCCAAGATCGGGGTGCCGGTGTTCATGGCCGACGTCAAGGGCGACCTGACCGGCATCAGCCAGAAAGGCAGCATCGGCGAGAAACTGGCCGGGGTGCTGAAAGACCGCGGGCTGGACCTGCCCACCCCCACGGCCTGCCCCACCACGCTGTGGGACGTGTTCGGCGAGCAGGGCCACCCGGTGCGCGCCACGGTGTCCGACATGGGCCCGCTGCTGCTGGGACGCATGCTCAACCTCAACGAGACCCAGCTGGGCGTGCTCAATCTGGTGTTCAAGATCGCCGACGACAACGGCCTGCTGCTGCTGGACCTGAAAGACCTGCGCGCCATGCTGCAGCACGTGGGCGACAACGCCAAGCAGTTCACCACCGAATACGGCAACATCAGCGCCGCC
>CAMLQP010000092.1 GCA_946482115.1 uncultured Comamonadaceae bacterium | reverse complement strand
TCCACCTCCTCGGGCGTGCCGTCGCTCTCGCACAGCAGGATGGCCTCGGCGTCCAGGTCGTAGCCGGCGCGCACGAAGTCCTCCACCGCCGCCGTCATGGGCTTGTCCATCATCTCCAGCCCGGCCGGGATGATGCCGGCGGCGATCACGGCGGCCACGGCGTCGCCGGCTTTTCGCACGTCGTCGAAGCTGGCCATGATGCAGCGCGCGAGCTGGGGTTTGGGCACCAGTTTCACCGTGACCTCGACCACCACGGCCAGCATGCCTTCGCTGCCCACCAGCACGCTCAGCAGGTCGTAGCCTGGCGTGTCGAGCGCATCGGCGCCGAAGGTGACCGGCTCGCCTTCGACCGTGAAGCCGCGCACCTTGAGCACGTTGTGCAGCGTGAGGCCGTACTTGAGGCAGTGCACCCCGCCCGAGTTCTCGGCCACGTTGCCGCCTATGGTGCAGGCGATCTGGCTGCTGGGGTCGGGCGCGTAGTACAGGCCCAGCGGCGCGGCGGCCTCGCTGATGGCGAGGTTGCGCACGCCGGCCTGCACGACGGCGGTGCGCGAGAGCGCATCAAGCCGGACGATGCGGTTGAATTTGGCCAGTGACAGCGTGACGCCCAGCGGGTGTGGCATGGCGCCGCCCGACAGGCCGGTGCCTGCGCCGCGCGCCACCACGGGCGCCCCCAGGCGGTGGCAGGCGCGCAGCACCTCGGCCACCTGGGCCTCGGTCTCGGGCAGGGCCACCACCAGCGGGCGCTGGCGGTAGGCGGTCAGGCCGTCGCATTCGTAGGGCGTGGTGTCCTCGCCGTGCCACAGCAGCGCATGGGCGGGCAGCACGGCGCGCAGGGCGTCCACCACCTCGCGCTGCCGGGCGGCGGTGTCCTCGGTGTCCTGTCGGGGGGCTTCGGTCACGGCGTTCATGGGCGGCAGTGTAGGCCAGCGCCGCCCGCGCGGGAATGGACGGTTTTGGCGGGGACTTGAAAAGTTTTGCGGCGGCTCTATCTGTCAGTCACGGGCCGGAACCGGCCCCACGATCAACCCCCAGCCCTATCAAGGAGATTGTCATGAGTGCTTCTCTGATCGCCCGCGGCAGCCTGTTCGACGACTTTTTCCGCGACGTCGCCCCCGGCTTTTACGTCAAGCCCCTGCACGGCGACAACCTGCCCGCGCAGATCCGCGTGGACGTGAAGGAAACCCCCGAGGCCTACCAGCTGGTGGCCGAGATTCCCGGGGTCAACAAGGAAGACATCCAGGTCAACATCGACGGCAACCTGGTGAGCCTGCGTGCCGAGATCAAGCAGCACGACAGCCACAGCGAAGGCGGCAAGCTGCTGCGCAGCGAGCGCTACTACGGCGTGGCCCAGCGCAGCTTCCAGCTGCCGGTGGACATCGACAACAGCAGTGCGCGGGCCCGTTACGAGAACGGCGTGCTGGCGCTGAACCTGCCGAAAAAGGGCGCCAGCCCCAGCCAGCGCCTGAACATCGAGTGACATGCCACCGCCGCCCCGGCCGGGGCGGCGGCTGCGGGCTCACTGGTTCGGAGCGGTCTTCAGGCTCCAGAGCATGGTGATCGCCAGGATGCCCACCACCACGCCGAGCGACACGGCCACCGGGATCTTGAAGACGTCGATCAGGCACATCTTGGTGCCGATGAAGACAAGGATCACCGCCAGGCCGTAGTTGAGCAGGTGGAACCTGGAGGCCACGGCCGCCAGCAGGAAGTACATCGCGCGCAGGCCCAGGATCGCGAACACGTTGGACGTGAGCACGATGAACGGGTCGCGCGTGATGGCGAAGATGGCGGGAATGGAGTCCACCGCGAAGATCACGTCGGTCAGCGCCACCAGCGCAATCACCATCAGCAGCGGCGTGGCGATCTTCCTGCCGTTCTCGACGGTCCAGAACCTCTCGCCGTCGTAGTGCTGGCTCACCGGCATCACGCGGCGCAGCAGCTTCAGCGCCGGGTTGTCGTCCAGCGTTTCCTCGCGGCCGGCGGCCCACCACATCTTGATGCCGGTGAGGATCAGGAAGGCGCCGAACACATAGAGGATCCAGTGGAACTGCGCCAGCAGCCAGCCGCCCACCAGGATCATGACGGTGCGCAGCACGATCGCCCCAATGATGCCTATCATCAGCACCCGCTTCTGAAACGCCGGCGGCACCGCGAAGTAGGTGAAGATCATCAGGAAGACGAAGATGTTGTCCACCGCCAGCGCCTTCTCGATCAGGTAGCCGGTGAGGAACTCCAGCGACTTCTCGTTGGCGAGGGTGCGCGAGCCGGTGGTCTCGAACATCGCCCACCAGAGCAGGCCGTTGAACAGGAAGCTCAGCCCGATCCAGACCATGGACCAGTTGAGAGCGGCCTTGACGCCCACCTCGCGTGCGCCCTGCTTCTTGAGCACGACAAAATCGACGTAAAGGGAAACGGCCACGATGGCCGCGAACGTGGCCCACAGCCACAGCGGTGCTACGGTATTCATGCGAAACCTTCAGAAAGAGTGTGGATGACACACCCAGAAGGTCTCGCGAAGGATGTCGGCGCGACCGGCCACACCCCTGTGGCGCCCGGAGGGCACCACCCGGTGCCCACGTACTGACGAACGCCACGTCCGCCATCGCGGCGGACTCGCTACTCCCCTTGCGGGTCCGCAGATTGTCCCATGCTATCGGGGGTGCTTCTTGTATAGGCCCACCAAATGGTCGGGAATCGGCCTGCGCCGTCAGCGGTCTTCGCGCTCCTGGCGCTCGGTCTCGCGCAGCAGCCGTTCCACCTCGCGCAGCCGCGCGTCGACGATGGAGGCTTCGATGTGGTCGGTGCGGGCGCTGCCGCGCGTCAGGTTCTGCGCCGCCCGGAGCCGGTCGAGCGCGCCCGGGTAGTCCAGCCGCGCCACCTGGGCCTCGGCTTCGGCGCGTATGGCGCGCAGCGGCTGGTTCTGCATCTGGCTGACGCTGGCCAGCGCCTGCCAGGCCTGGGCGTCGTCGGGGCGCTCCGTCACCCGGGCCTGCAGCGCCTGCGCCACCTGCGCCAGGGCCTGCGGCTGGTCCAGCAGGCGCAGCGCCTGCGCCCGCAGCAGCAGGCCGGCCCGGCTGCGGCGCTGCAGCGCGCGCTGGGACCAGTCGTCCAGCGTCTGGCCCGCCACGCGTGCCTGCGGGCCGGCGGCCAGCAGCACCTCGACGCAAAGCCCTTCGAGCACGGACTGGGCCATGGCGTCCTCGCGCGGCAGCAGGCTGGCCAGGGCGTCGGCCCGTTCGGTGGCGGTGCCCGGATCGCGCAGGCGGCTGGCGGCCAGCGCCCCGGCGTAGAGGCGGGCGGGCAAGGCGTGCGGGCCGGCCAGGCCGTCGCGCGAGCGGCTGGTCTGCACCAGAGCGCGCAGGCGGCCGATGTCGGTTTCGCCCAGCACGCGGGCCCGCGCGGCCACCAGCGCGTGCGCGAGCGCGGAGGGGCCCTGCGCGCCGACGGCCGCTGTCGGCGCGCCCAGCGGCAGGCGCGCGCGCATGTCGGCCAGGCGTTCGGTGGTCAGCGGGTGGCTGCGCAGGTAGGGAAAGGAGCCGTCGTCGTTGAGCCGGGAGGCCTGCTGCAGGCGCTCGAACATGCTGCCGAACGCGGCACCGTCGAAGCCGGCGTCGGTCAGCACGCTGAAGCCGATGCGGTCGGCCTCGCGCTCCATGTCACGCGAGAAATTGAGCTGCTGCTGCGCGGCCAGGGCCTGGCCGCCGGCCATGGCGGCGCCAGCGATGTCGCCGTTCTTGGAGGCGCCCGCAGCCAGTGCGCCCAGGATCATGGCCGCCAGCACCCAGGGCGCCTGCTGTTTCTGCTGGCCGATCATGCGGGCGATGTGGCGCTGCGACACGTGGCTCAGCTCGTGGGCCAGCACCGAGGCCAGCTCGCCGGCCGACTGGGTGCTGGCCACCAGCCCGAGGTGGACGCCGAGGTAGCCACCCGGCAGCGCGAAGGCGTTGACCGTGCGGTCGCGCGAGACCATCAGCTGCCAGGCGAAGCGCTCGGACAGTTCGGGTGGCACCTCGCCCCGCTTCTGAGCGGCGGCCAGCAGGGGCTGCCACAACGCCTGCAGGTAGTCGGTCAGGATCGGGTCGTCGAGGTAGTCCGGGTCGCGGTAGATGGCCCGCGCGATGCGGTCACCCAGCCGTCGCTCGGCCGACAACGACAGTTCGTTGCCGTCGCCCAGGTGGGGCAGGCCGGAGGGGCCGGCCGCGAGGGCCGTTCGGGGGGCCGGCAGCACGCCCAGCGTGAGCGAAACCGCCAGCGCCGAAACCATGAGCCGGCTGCGGAGCCGGCCGGTGGGAACAATGCGCATGGCCCGTATGATGCCCTGTCCGCGTAAAGGTTTCGCAAAGCCATGAGCCAGCCCCCGTCACCACTGACCCATTTCGACGCCCAGGGCCAGGCCCACATGGTGGATGTCGGCGCCAAGCCCGCCACCCACCGCGTGGCCGTGGCGCAGGGCTGCATCCGCATGCTGCCCGCCACGCTGGCGCTCATCGCCAGCGGCAGCGCCAGGAAGGGCGACGTGCTCGGCATCGCGCGCATCGCCGGCATACAGGGCGCCAAGAAGACCAGCGACCTCATCCCCCTGTGCCACCCCATCGCGCTCACGCGCGTGGCGGTCGATTTCGACCTGCTGGAGGCCGAGAGCGCGGTGCGCTGCACCGCCACCGCCGAGACCGTGGGCGCGACCGGGGTGGAGATGGAAGCCCTGACCGCCGTGCAGGTGGCGCTGCTCACGATTTATGACATGTGCAAGGCCGCCGACCGCGGCATGGTCATCAGCGACGTGAAGCTGATGGAGAAACACGGCGGCAAGTCGGGCTCCTACGTGCGCTGAACGTGGACGCCACCGTTCCCCTGGTGGCCGCGCTGGGCTGCGGCCTGCTGATCGGCATCGAGCGTGAGCGCCGCAAGGGCACGGGCGCCGGCCGGGCCCTGGCGGGCGTGCGCACCTTCTCGCTGGTGTGCGTGACCGGGGCGGCCGCGCCGCTCACCGGCCTGGACGCACTGGTCGCACTCGGCGGCCTCGCGGTCGCGGCCCTGGGCGTCGTCGCCTACCTGCGCAGCACGGCTGACGACCCTGGCGTCACCACCGAGGTGGCCCTGTTCCTGACCTACCTGATCGGCGTGCTGTGCACGCGGGACGTGGCCCTGGCCGCCGCCCTGGCGGTGGGGCTCACGGTGGTGCTCGCGGCCCGCCAGCCCATGCACCGTTTCGTGACCCAGTGGCTGCGGCCCCACGAGGTGCGCGACGGGCTCCTGCTGGTGGCGCTGGCGCTGATCGTCATCCCGCTGATGCCCGACCGCGCGCTGTGGGGGCCGGTGCTCAACCCCCGCGTGGTGTCGCAGCTGCTGGTGCTGCTGCTGTTCCTGCAGGCGCTGGCCCACGTCAGCCGCCGCCTGCTGGCCGCGCGCCATGCCGTGGCCTTGTCGGCGCTCGCCTCGGGTTTCGTCTCCAGCACCGCCACCGTGGCGGCGCAGGGGCTGGCCGTGCGCGACGGGCGCCTGTCCGCGCGCGCCGGGGCTGGCGCCGCGCTGCTGTCGTGCGTGGCCACCCTGGCGCAGCTGCCACTGATCGCGCTGGCGGTGCAGCCGGGCTGGGCCGCCGCGTTGGGGGTGCCCGTGCTGGCGGGGGCGGCGCTGGCGGGGCTGGGGGGGGGGTGGCTGCTGCGCGCCCTTGCGCCCGATGGCGCCACCGGCGCGCCCGACGCTTCCGACGACGGCCGCGTGTTCAGCCTGCGGCAGGCGCTGGTGATGGCCCTGCTGCTGGCCGGCCTGCAGGCGCTGATCCACGCGGTGGACCTGTGGCTGGGCACGCAGGGCGCGCGCACGGCGGCGGTGCTCGCGTCCGCCTTCGAGCTGCACGCCACCGCCTCGGCCCTCATGGCGGCGCAGGCCGCGCCGCCGCCGCTGTCCGCGCGGGTCACGCTGGTGCTGATGCTGGCCGTCCACGCGCTCAGCAAGACCGTCAACGCCGGGCTCAGCGGCGGCGCCCGCTATGCCGCGTGGCTGGCGCCCGGGCTGTGGCTGCACACCGCCCTGTGCGCGGCGCTGCTGCTGGCGCTGCCTCAGTAGGTGTAGACGCCGCGCCCGGTCTTGCGGCCCAGGTAGCCGGCGGCCACCATTTCCTTCAGCAGCGGGCAGGGGCGGTACTTGCTGTCACCGAATTCCTTGAGGTAGACCTCCATCACCGCCAGGCACACGTCCAGCCCGATCATGTCGGCCAGCGCCAATGGCCCGATCGGCTGGTTGCAGCCCAGCTTCATGCCGGCGTCGATGTCCTCCGGCGTCGCCAGGCCGTCGGCCAGCACGAAGAAGGCCTCGTTGATCATCGGCACCAGGATGCGGTTGACGACGAAGCCCGGCGCGTTCTTCACCGTGATGGGGGTCTTGCCCAGCGCCTCGGCCAGCGCCTTCACCGCGTCGTGCGTGGCATCGCTGGTCTGCAGGCCGCGGATGATCTCCACCAGCGCCATCATGGGCACCGGGTTGAAGAAATGCATGCCGATGAAACGGTCGGCGCGCTGCGTGGCGGCGGCCAGCTGCGTGATGGAGATGGAGCTGGTGTTGGTGGCGATGACCACCTCGGGCGCCAGCAGGCCGTCCAGCTGCTGCAGGATCTTGACCTTGAGCGCCTGGTTCTCGGTGGCGGCCTCGATGACGAGCTGCGCACCCTTGAGGTCGTCGTAACTGGTGCTGCCCTGGATGAGGGCCAGCGCCGCGTCGCGCTGGGCGGCGGTCAGCTTGTCCTTCTTGATCAGGCGCTCCAGGCTGCCCGCCACGGTGGCGATGCCCTTTTGCACCGCCGCTTCGCTGATGTCGACCATGACGACACGGATGCCGCTGACCGCGCAGGCCTGCGCGATGCCGTTGCCCATGGTGCCGGCGCCGATGATGCCGATGGTTTGGATGGTGGTCATGGATGCTCCGTTAAATCACGAATTCTCGCTTGGATCGGTCGATATGCAGCCCGGATTCGGAGCCGTCAGGTGTCAATCCCATTGGACGCGGGCAAAAGCCGGCTCGTGCTGGGCTTCCAGGTGCCACACATGACGGATTGCTTGACATTGGCTCTCGTCATTCAGTTGACAAGCGAGCGCAATGGATTGCCGCGCGGCATCCGGTTGGTCGTTCAAGGCCTGCACGGCTGCGAGCTTCATCAGGAAACCTGGACTGGGGAAGACGTGGGCCAGATTTTCGATGCGTTTGAATTCGTCCGGGGTGGCCGGAACCCTCATCTCCCGGTGACTCAATTTCACAAATTCAGACCATTGGGTGAGCATCAGAACCTTGGGGACTGGGGCGGATTTCTGTGTGGCCAGTCGGGCCCATTCATAGCGTAGCCACTGGTAGCTGCTTTGCACGTTGAGGTAGTCCCTGACCAGGAGAACGGTCAGCAGCGCGCTGATGCTCCACAAGCCGAGATGAGCGCCCCGCCCGACGCGATGGAAGGTCCAACCCGGCTGATGGGCTTCCAGAATGCCCCACGCCAGGCCAGCGGGCAGCAGCATGTAGGCATATTGCAGCGGAAGTTCCAGCATGGCGTGAATGGCCGGCGCCATGAGCAGACAGAACAGCATCGATTGGTCAACGGTCTTCGCGGAAACGAAAAGCCGCCAGAAGCGCCAGATGACAAATGCGCTTGTTGCGAGGCCCAGTGGAATGCCCATCCAGAGCACCAGATCCAGGAACTGGTTGTGCGAGTGGGAGGACAGGACGCGCAGCTCGGGGTGGTCGAGCAGCACGGTCATCTGCCCTATGCTGGCCTGTGTCCAGCCGAACCCCCACCAGGGACTGTGCAGGGCGGCGTCGATGTAGGCCGCCCAGATCGTCGGGCGAAGGTCAGCGAGCATCCGCGCCTTCACCGCCTGCGGGTCGACACCCCCTACGGTCGGCATCTGGATGGCGGAGGCGAGCTCGGGGATGGCCAAATTGCTGATGACGAATGTTGCGAGCAATAGGGCGCCGCCGCTCAGCAATTGCCAGCGAGGGAAGTGCCGCCGCCAGTAGATGAGCAGGATCGTCAGCATGGCCACGATAAGCCAGGAGGTGCGCGAGCTGGTCAATGCGATGCCAAAAAGGACATAGGCACCCGCGAACGTCCATGTGCCGACGCTGATGCGGCGTTTGGCCCACAACCAGCTCAGCCCTATCAGGCCCCAGCACAGGAAAGTACCCAACTGATTGGGCTGCCCCAAGTTGGCATAGGGCCGGGCACCCCCGGTTTCAAGGGCCCAGTAATCCAGATCCAGGCCCATCCACTGCGCGAGCGCTAATCCGGTGGATACAAGAGCCGCGAACACGATGGCACCGAACAATGTGCTGGCGGGTTGGCCCGGCGCGGTGGTTTCCCAGACGGCTCCGATTCGCAGGACCAAGGCCAGGCCCAACAGATAGAGGCTGGGTAGCCAGGCGGTGCCCGCGAACACGACCTGCCCGGCCAGGTACTGGAGCCAAGGGACGGCGACCAAGGCCAGGCAAACCAGGACGGGGGAGGTCCAAGGCGTCGGGGCAACACTTCCCCGCAGGCACACCACCAGCGCCACGAGCAGCATGCCGAAAGCGATCCAGGCGTCTTGATGAAAGGCGCCCCAGGGCGGCATGCGGTTGGGGAGCAGCCAACCGAAAGACAGTGTCACAGCCCACAGTCCGAGCCACAAGGAAGGCGTAATGCGAATGGATGAAGGTCGGACGGGTGTGTTCACGGGGATGTTTCTCGGCGAAAAAAAGAAAAGCCTCCCGAAGGAGGCCTTTTCCTGGCAAGGCAGATTACTTGCAGCTGGCGGGGCGGTATTTGTCCTGAATAGTTCCGCCGCAAACCCAGGTGACTTGGCCATTGCCTTGCAGAGTGCCGGTAAATATGATGGTCTGGCCAGAGATTTTGGGCTCCGTAGCACTGGCAGTGACGGTAATCACGCCCACCGAGGTATTGGTTTGAGAATAGACCACCGACGTGACGTAAGTGGAGGTTTGGGAGTCAACGGTCAAACTGGCCGCAGTCGGCATGGCGCTGTTGACTTGCGCCGATTCGGCAACCGCGGTCTTGGCCGACGAGCCAGCCAGAATGATTTCCGACACCTTGGCACGCACGGTGTAGTCCTGGTAAGCCGGCAGCGCGACGGCGGCCAGAATACCGATGATCGCGACCACGATCATCAGTTCGATCAGCGTAAAGCCTTGTTGGACGGCTCGTTTCATGGTTCAGCTCCTAAAGAGGGTTATGGGCGGGGTACACCACCAGCAGCAAGCATGCCAGCAAAAAAGACCCCGGAAAACCCCCTAATTCGCGAAATTTGGGCCTGTTTTGACCGAATGTTGACAATATGTGACGTTTCTTGGCGCGTGCGGGGCGACAAATTTTGTCAGTCCGACGCCGCGGGGGCGAAATTCAGCGCCCATTCGAGAACTTGAACACCGCCGTGCTGGCCATCAGGTTGGGCATCAGCCGCACCACCTGGCCTTCGTGCAGGCCGAAGCTGTCTTCGATGGTGAGGCCGTTGCGCTGGGCCAGGACTTCGAAGTCGGCATGGGTGCCGACGCGGATGTTGGGGGTGTCGTACCACTGGTAGGGCAGGCGTTTGGTCACGGGCATGCGGCCGGTGAGCACGCTCAGGCGGTGGGGCCAGTGGGCGAAGTTGGGGAAGCTGACGATGCCGATGCGGCCGACGCGGGCGGTTTCGCGCAGCATGGT
>CAMLQP010000091.1 GCA_946482115.1 uncultured Comamonadaceae bacterium | reverse complement strand
TCAACGCCCTGACCAAGGCCGGCATTGCGGCGGAGAACTACCCCTTCTGCACCATTGAACCCAACGTGGGCGTGGTGGAGGTGCCCGATCCGCGTCTGGCGCAGCTGGCCGAGATCGTCAAGCCCGAGCGCATCGTGCCGGCCATCGTCGAGTTCGTGGACATCGCCGGTCTGGTGGCCGGTGCCTCCAAGGGCGAAGGCCTGGGCAACCAGTTCCTGGCCCACATCCGCGAGACCGACGCCATCGTCAACGTGGTGCGCTGCTTCGAGGACGAGAACGTCATCCACGTGGCCAACAAGGTCGACCCCATCGCCGACATCGAGGTGATCCAGACCGAGCTGTGCCTGGCCGACCTGGCCACGGTGGAAAAAAGCCTGCAGCGCTACACCAAGGCCGCCAAGAGCGGCAACGACAAGGAAGCCGCGGCGCTGGTGCAGATCCTGACCAAGGTCCAGGCCGTGCTCAACGAGGGCAAGCCCGTGCGCGCGCTGGACCTCAGCGACCAGGACAAGGTGCTGCTCAAGCCGCTGTGCCTGATCACCGCCAAGCCCGCCATGTTCGTGGGCAACGTGGCCGAGGATGGCTTCGAGAACAACCCCTTCCTGGACCGGCTGCGCGAATACGCCGCTGCGCAGAACGCGCCGGTGGTGGCCATCTGCGCCAAGATCGAGGCCGAGCTGGCCGAGATGGACGACGCCGACCGGCTGGAATTCCTCAAGGAACTGGGCCAGGACGAACCGGGCCTGAACCGCCTGATCCGCGCCGGCTTCAAGCTGCTGGGCCTGCAGACCTACTTCACCGCCGGTGTGAAGGAGGTGCGCGCCTGGACCATCCACATCGGCGACACCGCCCCGCAGGCGGCCGGCGTGATTCACGGCGACTTCGAGCGCGGCTTCATCCGCGCCCAGACCATCGCCTTCGACGACTACATCGCCCTCAAGGGCGAACAGGGCGCCAAGGACGCGGGCAAGATGCGCGCCGAAGGCAAGGAATACGTCGTCAAGGACGGCGACGTGCTGAACTTCCTGTTCAACGTCTAGCCGACATGTAAGCACTTGCTGCACAATTTGCCCGCACACGTCCCGCTGCCATGACCGACACCACCCCCGCTTCCGCGCGCGTCGCGCCCCGAGACAAGGCCGAGATCCTGGCCCAGGCCCTGCCGTACATCCGCCAGTACCACGGGCGGACCATGGTCATCAAGTACGGCGGCAACGCCATGACCGATCCCGCCCTGCAGGCCGCGTTCGCCGAGGACGTGGTGCTGCTCAAGCTGGTGGGCATCAATCCGGTGGTGGTGCACGGCGGCGGCCCGCAGATCGAGACCCTGCTGCAGCGCCTGGGCAAGAAGGGCGAGTTCATCCAGGGCATGCGCGTGACCGACGCCGAGACCATGGAAGTGGTGGAGTGGGTGCTGGCCGGCGAGGTGCAGCAGGACATCGTGGGCCTGATCAACCGCGCCGGCGGCAAGGCGGTGGGCCTGACCGGGCGCGACGGCGGCCTGATCCGCGCGCGCAAGTTGCGCATGCTGGACCAGAAGGACCCCAACGTCGAGCACGACGTCGGCCAGGTCGGCGACATCGTGGGCATCGACCCCTCGGTGGTGAAGTCGCTGCAGGACGACGCCTTCATCCCCGTGGTCAGCCCGATCGGCTTCGGCGAGCACAACGAGAGCTACAACATCAACGCCGACGTGGTGGCCGCCAAGCTGGCCACCGTGCTGCAGGCCGAGAAGCTGCTGATGCTCACCAACATCCCCGGCGTGCTGGACAAGCAGGGCCAGCTGCTGCCCGAGCTGACCATGCGTCGCATCGACGAGCTCTGCGCCGACGGCACCATCAGCGGCGGCATGATCCCCAAGATCGCCGGCGCGCTCGATGCGGCCAAGAGCGGCGTCAAGGCGGTCCACATCCTCGACGGCCGCGTGCCGCACGCGCTGCTGCTGGAAATCCTCGGTGACCAGCCCATGGGCACCATGATCCGTTCCCACTGACACCACAGCCATGAACGACCACGCCCCCGAAGCCGCCGAAGCCGAGACCCCGACCGACGCGCCCGAGGGCGGTGCCACCGGCCGCAAGCGCCCCAAGCCCGGCGAGCGCCGGGTGCAGATCCTGCAGGCGCTGGCCACCATGCTGGAGCAGCCCGGCGCCGAGCGCGTGACCACGGCGGCGCTGGCCGCGAAGCTGTCCGTCAGCGAGGCCGCGCTCTACCGCCACTTCGCCAGCAAGGCGCAGATGTTCGAGGCGCTGATCGAATTCATCGAAAGCAGCGTGTTCGGCCTGGTGCAGCAGATCGCCGAGCGCGAGCCCCAGGCCGCGGTGCGCTGCGCGCGGCTGGTGGGCATGCTGCTGCAGTTCGGCGAGAAAAACCCGGGCATGGTGCGCGTGATGGTGGGCGATGCCCTGGTGTTCGAGCACGAGCGCCTGCAGCAGCGCATGAACCTGTTTTTCGACAAGTTCGAGGCCGCGCTGCGCCAGCCGCTGCGTGAGGCCGCCGGGCAGGACGGCTCGGCTGCGCCCACGGTGGACGCCCAGGTGCTGGCTTCCACGCTCACCGCTTTCGTGCTCGGCCGGCTGCAGCGTTTTGCGCGCAGCGGCTTTCGCAAGCCGCCCACCGAGCAGCTTGACGCCAGCCTGGCGCTGCTGCTGCCCACCCGTACTGTCTGAGGCCGTTCCGGCTGCCATTGCGCCGCAAAAGTGGGCGGTGACCGGGTTCTAGAGATGGAACTCTAGGAATCTTTGTCAAATACTGTCTTCAACGCTGGCGGGCGGCGACGATTTGGGTTCAAAATAGAACGACCGTTCGTTTTATTTTGTTTCACCACCCATGACCGCTTCCTCCGTCACCAAAGCCGCTGAATCCGGCCGCGCCGTGCGGCCGCAGCACAAGGGCCAGCAGACCAAGGCCGCCATCGTCGAGGCCGCGCTGGGCCTGGCCACCCAGATCGGTCTGGAAGGCCTGAGCATAGGCGCGCTGGCCGAGGTGATGCAGATGAGCAAGTCGGGCGTGTTCGCCCACTTCGGCTCGCGCGAGGAGCTGCAGATCTCCGTGGTGCGCGAATACCACCACCGCTTCGAGGAAGAGGTCTTCTTCCCGGCCATGAACCACCCGCGCGGCCTGCCGCGCCTGCGGGCGATGTTTGACAACTGGATGAAGCGCACCTCGATCGAGATCGATTCGGGCTGCCTGTACATCAGCGGCGCGGTCGAGTTCGACGACCGCACCGGCCCGGTGCGCGACGCGCTGGCCAGCTCCGTCCAGACCTGGCACGCGGCCATGCGGCGCGCCATCACGCTGGCCAAGGCCGAAGGGCATCTGAATGCCGACGTGGACGAGGAGCAGGTGCTGTTCGAAGTCCACGGCCTGATCCTCGCGCTGCATTACGAGGCGCGTTTCCTCAAGAACCCCAGCTCCATAGACCGGGCCAACCGGGGTTTCGACCACATCCTGGCGCGCTGCGGCGCCCGTTCCGTTTCCGCTTCCTAAATCCTATTCAAGGAGAGACCATGCCCACCTACAACCCGCCCCTGCGCGACATGCAGTTCGTGATGCACGAAGTGCTCAACGTCACCGAGGATCTGCGCCAGATCCCGCGCCACGCCGAGACGGACGCCGACACCATCAACGCGGTGCTGGAAGAGGGCGGCAAGTTCGCCGCCGAAGTGACTTTCCCGCTCAACATCAGCGGCGACGAGGAGGGCTGCACGCTGGACAAGGGCACCCATGAGGTGACCACGCCCCAGGGCTTCAAGGCCGCCTATGCGAAATACGTCGAAGGTGGCTGGCCTTCGCTGTCGTGCGATCCCGAATACGGCGGCCAGGGCCTGCCGCTGGTGATCAACCAGTGCTTCTACGAGATGCTCAACAGCGCCAACCAGGCCTGGACCATGTACCCCGGCCTGTCGCACGGTGCTTACGAGGCCCTGCACGCCCACGGCACCGAGGAGCAGAAGAGGCTCTACCTGCCCAAGCTGGTCAGTGGCGAGTGGACCGGCACCATGTGCCTGACCGAACCCCACTGCGGCACCGACCTGGGCATGCTGCGCAGCAAGGCCGAACCCCAGGCCGACGGCACCTACAAGATTACCGGCGCCAAGATCTTCATCAGCGCCGGCGAGCACGACATGGCCGAGAACATCGTCCACCTGGTGCTGGCCCGCCTGCCCGACGCCCCCGTGGGCAGCAAGGGCATCAGCCTGTTCGTGGTGCCCAAGTTCAAGGTGAAGGCCGATGGTTCCATCGGCGACCGCAACGGCATCTACTGCGGCGGCCTGGAGCACAAGATGGGCATCCACGGCAACGCCACCGCGCAGATGATCCTGGAAGACGCCGTCGGCACCCTGGTGGGCGAGCCCAACAAGGGCCTGGCCGCCATGTTCGTGATGATGAACGCCGCCCGCCTGGGCGTGGGCAACCAGTCGCTGGGCCTGACCGAAGTGGCCTACCAGAACGCGCTGGCCTACGCCAAGGACCGCATCCAGATGCGCAGCCTCTCGGGCGTGAAGGCCAAGGACAAGCCGGCTGATCCCATCATCGTGCACCCCGACGTGCGCAAGATGCTGCTGACCGCCAAGGCTTACGCCGAAGGCGGCCGCGCGCTGGCCATCTTCACCGCCAACCTGCTCGACAAGGAGCTGTACCACCCCGACGAGAAGGTTCGCAAGGAGAGCGCCGAGCTGGTGGCCTTCCTCACGCCCATCATCAAGGCCTTCATCACCGACAACGGCTATGAAGCCACCACCATGTGCCAGCAGGTCTTCGGCGGCCACGGCTACATCAAGGAAACGGGCATGGAGCAATTCGTGCGCGATGCCCGCATCAACATGATCTACGAAGGCACGAACACCGTGCAGTCGCTGGATCTGCTGGGCCGCAAGGTGCTGGGCAACAACGGCGCCTCGCTCAAGAAGTTCGGCAAGCTGATCGCCGCGCTGGTGGAGGAAGAGGGCGTCAACGAGAAAATGTCCGAGTTCATCAGCCCGCTGGCCGGCCTGGGTGAGCAGATGACCAAGTTCACCACCGAGATCGGCTTCAAGGGGTACCAGAACCCGGACGAAGTGGGTGCCGCCGCCGTGGACTACCTGCGTGTCGCTGGGCATCTGGTGTTCGGCTACTTCTTCGCCCGCATGGCCCAGGTCGCGCTCAAGAAGATCGCCGAAGGCAGCACCGACCCGTTCTATCCGGCCAAGCTGCAGACCGCGCGTTTCTACTTTGCCAAGCTGTTCCCCGAGACGGCCACGCTGATGCGCACCGCGCGCGCTGGCGCCAAGCCGCTGATGGACACTGACCTGGCCCTGGCCTGATCATTGCCGTTCCTCAACCACATCCCTTTGGAGACAAACATGAACAAGACCTTCGCAACCCTGGCCCTGGGCACCCTGGTTTCCACCGCCGCCTTCGCGCAGATGACGCCGGTAGGCAACTGGCACACCATCGATGACAAGACCAAGGAGATCAAGAGCCTGATCGTGATCACCGAGGCCAACGGCGCGCTGACCGGCCGCATCGACAAGCTGCTGCGCAAGGGCGCGGACCAGAACGCCAAGTGCACCGAGTGCTCCGACGATCGCAAGGACAAGCCCATGATCGGCCTGGAGATCATCCGTGGTGCGAAGAAGGCCGATGGCAAGGATGTGTGGGAGGACGGCAAGATCCTCGACCCCGAGAACGGCAAGACCTACACGCTGCGCCTGACGCCTGTCGAAGGCGGCCAGAAGCTTGAAGTGCGCGGGTCCGTGCTCGGCATCGGCCGCACCCAGACCTGGGTGCGCGTGCAGTAACCCTGAAAGAGAAACCATGTCCCGATTCCAAGTCCGCAAAGTGGCCGTGCTCGGCGCTGGCGTGATGGGCGCACAGATCGCCGCCCATCTGGTCAACGTCAAGGTGCCGGTGGTGCTGTTCGACCTGCCCGCGAAAGAGGGCGACAAGAACGGCATCGTCACCCGTGCGATCGACAACCTCAAGAAACTCAAGCCCTCGCCGCTGGGCGTGGCCGACGACGCCACCCTGATCCAGGCCGCGAACTACGAGGAGCACATCGCCCAGCTGGGCGAGTGTGATCTCGTGATCGAGGCCATCGCCGAGCGCATGGACTGGAAGCTGGACCTCTACAGGAAGATCGCGCCGCACCTGGCCGCGCACGCCATCGTCGCCTCCAACACCTCGGGCCTGAGCATCACGAAACTGAGTGAGGCGCTGCCCGAGTCCATCCAGCCGCGCTTTTGCGGCATCCATTTCTTCAACCCGCCGCGCTACATGACGCTGGTGGAGCTGATCCCCACCCCGACCACCCAGCCGGCCATCCTGGACCAGCTGGAAACCTTCGTGACCAGCGGCCTGGGCAAGGGCGTGGTGCGCGCCAAGGACACGCCCAACTTCATCGCCAACCGCGTCGGCATCGCCGGCATGTTGTCGACGATGAAAGAGGTCGAGCGTTTCGGCCTGACCTACGACGTGGTGGACGACCTGACCGGCAAGAAGCTGGGCCGCGCGTCCTCGGGCACCTTCCGCACCGCCGACGTGGTGGGCCTGGACACCATGGCCCATGTGGTCAAGACGCTGCAGGACAACCTCAGCGAGGCCACCGACCCGTTCTACGGCAGCTTCGGCACGCCCGAGGTGCTCAAGACGCTGATCGAGCTGGGCAACCTGGGCCAGAAGACCAAGGCAGGCTTCTACAAGAAGGTCGGTCGCGACGTGCTGCGCTTCGACCTGGCCAGCAAGGACTACGTGCCCGGCGGCCAGAAGGCCGACGAGGTCTATGGCCGCATGCTCAAGAAGCCGGCCGCCGAGCGCCTGAAGCTGCTGCGCGACTCGGAAGGCCCGCAGGGCCAGTTCCTCTGGGCCATCCTGCGCAACAGCTTCCACTACGCCGCCGTGCACCTGGCCTCCATCGCCGACACCGCGCGCGATGTCGACCAGGCCATGCGCTGGGGCTTCGGCATGCGCCAAGGCCCGTTCGAGCTGTGGCAGGAAGCCGGCTGGCTGGACGTGGCGAAGATGATCCAGGCCGACATCGATGCCGGCAAGGCGCTTTCCAGGGCGCCGCTGCCCGACTGGGTGTTCAAGGGCCCGGTGGCTGACGCTGGTGGCGTGCACACCGCCGACGGTTCGTGGAACCCTTCCAGCGGGAAGTTCGAGCCGCGTCGCGTGTTGCCCGTGTACGAGCGCCAGCTGTTCCCCGAGGCGCTGCTGGGCGAGAACCTGCCGACCTACGAGACCGCTGGCGAAACCATTTCCGAGACCGATTCTCTGCGCGTCTGGTCGCCCGACGGTGAGGTGCTGATCGCCAGCATCAAGACCAAGATGCACGCCATCAGCCCTGAGGTGTGCGAGGGCCTGATGGAGGCCATCGAACTGGCCGAGCAGCAGTACCAGGGCCTGGTGGTCTGGTCAGGCGATGAACCCTTCAGCGCCGGCGCCGACCTGCAGGCCATGATGCCGGCCTTCGTGGCCGTGGGCGTGGCCGCCATCGAGGATGCCGAGGGTTTCATGCAGCAGATGATGCTGCGCCTGCGCTACGCCAATGTGCCGGTGATCAGCGCCATCCGTGGCCTGGCGCTGGGCGGTGGCTGCGAGCTGGCCGTGCACAGCGCGCGCCGCGTGGCCCACATGGAAAGCTACATCGGCCTGGTGGAAGTGGGCGTGGGCCTGGTGCCCGGCGCCGGTGGCCTGACCTACATCGCCCGCCGCGCGGCCGAGAACATGGCTGCTTCGACGAGCAAGGACCTGCTGCCCTTCCTGACCGAAGGCTTCACCGCCGCCGCCATGGCCAAGGTGGGCACCAGCGCGCTCGAATCGCGCCAGCTGGGCTTCCTGCTCGACACCGACATCGTGGTGCCGCACAAGGATGAACTGCTGTACGTCGCCATCAACGAGGCCAAGGCCATGTTCCGCGTCGGCTACCGTGCGCCGCACAAGCGCCTGTTCCCGGTCGCGGGCCGCTCTGGCAAGGCCACCATCATGGGCCAGCTGGTCAACATGCGCGACGGCGGCTTCATCAGCCAGCACGACTTCCACATCGCCAGCCTGATCGCGGGCGTGGTGACCGGCGGCGACGTCGAGCCCGGCACGCTGGTGTCCGAGGAATACCTGATGACACTGGAGCGGCGCGCCTTCTGCTCGCTGATCGTGCACCCGAAAACCCAGGAGCGCATCCTGGGCATGCTCTCGACGGGCAAGCCGGTGCGCAACTGATCGCGAGGACGAACACCATGAGCAAACAGATCCAAGAAGCCTACATCGTCGCCGCCACGCGCACGCCCATCGGGCGTTCGCACAAGGGCTACTTCCGCCACACCCGTCCCGACGAGCTGCTGGCCACCGTGCTGCGCTCGGCGCTGGCGCAGGCCCCCGGCCTGGACCCGGCCGCCATCGAGGACGTGATCGCCGGCTGTGCCATCCCCGAGGCGCAGCAGGGCCTGAACGTGGCGCGCATCGGTGCCGTCCTGGCCGGCCTGCCCAAGAGCGTGGGCGGTATCACCGTCAACCGCTTCTGCGCCTCCGGCCTGTCGGCCGTGGCCATGGCGGCCGACCGCATCCGCGTGGGCGAGGCCGACGTGATGATCGCCGCCGGTACCGAGAGCATGAGCATGGTGCCCATGATGGGCAACGCGCCGTCGCTGTCGCCCACCATCTTCTCCAACACCGATGACGTGGACAACTACGGCATCGCCTACGGCATGGGCCTCACGGCCGAGAAGGTGGCGCAGCAGTGGAAGGTCTCGCGCGACGCGCAGGACGAGTTCGCGTACCGTTCGCACATGAAGGCCATTGCCGCCATGAAGGCCGGCGAGTTCACCGCCGAGATGACGCCGGTGACGGTGCAGGAGCGCAGCCTGGACCTCGATTCCGCCGAGGTGAGCGTGAGCGAGCGCACCGTGAGCCTGGACGAAGGCGCACGTCCCGACACGACCGTCGAAGGCCTGGCCAGGCTGCGCACCGTGTTCGCCGCGCGCGGCTCGGTCACGGCCGGCAACAGCTCGCAGACCAGCGATGGCGCCGGCGCGCTGATTCTCGCCAGCGAAGCCGCCGTCAGGCGCTTCGGCCTCAAGCCGCTGGCGCGTTTCGTGAGCTACGCCAGCAAGGGCGTGCCGCCGCACATCATGGGCATCGGCCCCATCGAGGCCATCCCGGCCGCGCTGCGCTACGCCGGCCTGAAACAGGACGACATCGACTGGTTCGAGCTCAACGAGGCCTTCGCGGCCCAGTCGCTCGCGGTCATGAACACCCTGGGCCTCGACCCGGCCAAGGTCAACCCCATGGGCGGCGCCATCGCGCTGGGCCACCCGCTGGGCGCCACCGGCGCCATCCGCTCGGCCACGGTGGTGCACGCACTGCAGCGGCACCAGAAGAAGTATGGCATGGTCACCATGTGCGTCGGGATGGGACAGGGCGCTGCGGGCATTTTCGAGCGCGTCTGACGCTTGTGAAAAAGGTCACCTTCGGGTGGCCTTTTGTTTTCCGAGGAGACATCGGTATGCGAAGCGAGACTTTGGTCAACGGGGGCGTGGCGCTGGCGCTGCGCGTGTACGAGCCCGAAGGCCTGGCCACGGCCAGCGTGGTGGTCGGCGGCGCCATGGGCGTGCGGCAGGATTTCTACACCGGCTTTGCCGAATGGCTGGCGCAGCAGGGGTTCCGTGTCACCACCTTCGACTACCGGGGCTCGGGCGATTCCGCGCCGGCATCGCTCAAGGGCTACCGGGCGGATCTGTTCGACTGGGCGCGCGACTACGAGGCGGTGGTGGCCCAGGCCAAGGCCGCGC
>CAMLQP010000090.1 GCA_946482115.1 uncultured Comamonadaceae bacterium | reverse complement strand
GGAACAGCGTGCCGCCGTCGGCCAGCTTGAACTTGCCGTCGCGGCCCTTGCGGTCGGCGCCGGTATAGGCGCCGGGCGCGACGCCGAAAAATTCCGCCTCCAGCAGCGTGTCTGGCACGGCGGCGATGTTCACGCCGACGAAAGGCCGGCCCGCGCGGTCGGACGCCGCGTGGATGGCATGCGCCAGCAGCTCCTTGCCGGTGCCGGTCTCGCCCAGCAGCAGCACGGGGCTGGCGGACTGCGCCGCGCGGCGTGCCTGGCGCTTAACCTCCACCGCCGCCGGGCTGGCGCCGACAAAGCTCGCGAAGGTGTATTTGCTGCGGCGCTGGTTCGCCAGTTCGCGGCGCGCGTCGTTCAGGTCCTGCTCCAGCCGCGCGAACTTGCTGATCAGCGGTTGCAGGGTGGTCTCGGGGTGGTCGAACAGCACGATGCCCAGCACGCCGATCACCTCGCCGCCGTCATCACGCAAGGGGATGCGGCTGACCACGAAAGTGCCAGCCTTGTTGGTCAGCAGGTCGATCAGCAGGGGCTTGCCGGTTTCCAGCACGCGGTGCATCTGGGTGTTGTGCACCACCTTGGACACCGGATGGCCGACGAAATCGGCCTCGCGCTCGAACCCTAGCGCCGGCAGGAAGCGGCGGTACTGGTCGTTGATCCAGACCACGCGCGCGTCGCGGTCCACCAGCATCATGCCCTCGCTGGCATTGGCAAACAGGTCGAACATCGACCGCGCGGCCAGCTCCAGGATGCTCTGGGCGTCGCGCGGCAGGCGGGTGTCTGGCTCCATGCGCGGATGTTACCGCGCAGGGGTGACGACACCATCCGGCGCCGGGCCCTACCTTTTCAGCAGCTTCAGCAGGCGCGGCAGCACCAGCACCACCGCCACGATGACCAGCAGCGTCGCCGACATCGGCCGCTCGACGAACACCGACCAGCTGCCCGAGCCGATGGACAGCGCGTTGCGCATCTGCGCCTCGGCCAGCGGCCCCAGGATCAGGCCCACGATGACCGGCGCCACCGGGAAGTCGAAGCGCCGCATCAGCACGCCCAGCAGACCGAAGCCGAACATCAGGTAGAGGTCGAACGCGCTCTGGCGCATGCCATAGACGCCCACGGTCGCGAAGATCAGGATGCCGGCGTACAGCGGCGCCTTGGGAATCTTGAGCAGCTTGACCCACAGCCCGATCAGCGGCAGGTTGAGCACCAGCAGCATCACGTTGCCGATGTAGAGCGAGGCGATCAGCGCCCAGACCAGCGCCGAGGAGGTCTGGAACAGCTGTGGCCCGGCCTGAATGCCGTAGTTCTGCAGCGCATTGAGCAGGATGGCGGCCGTGACCGACGTGGGAATGCCCAGCGTCAGCAGCGGCACCAGCGTGGCGGTCACGGCCGAGTTGTTGGCCGCTTCCGGTCCGGCCACGCCCTCGATGGCACCCCGGGTGCCGAACTCTTCCTTGTGCTTGGACAGCTTGCGCTCGGTGGCGTAGCTCAGGAAGGTGGGGATCTCCGAGCCGCCGGCGGGGATGGTGCCGAAGGGGAAGCCGATGGCGGTGCCGCGCAGCCAGGCCGGCCAGGAGCGGCGCCACTCGGTGCGCGTCATGTGCACCTTGTTCATCTTGTTCATGTCGCTGACGCTGCGGCCTTCGTAGAGCGCGTTGTAGAGCGCCTCGCCCACGGCAAACAGGCCCACGGCCACCAGCACCACCTCGATGCCGTCCAGGAACTCGGTCACGCCCGCCGTGTAGCGCACCTGACCGGTGATCTGATCCATGCCCACCAGGCCCAGCGCCAGACCCAGGAAGAGAGCCGTGAGGCCGCGAACCGTGCTCTTGCCCAGCACCGCGCTCACGGTGGTGAAGGCCAGCAGCATCAGGCAGAAATACTCGGGCGGCCCCAGCCTGACCGCGAAATTGGCCAGCATGGGCGCGGCCAGCGTGACCAGGATGGTGGCGATGGTGCCGGCCACGAAGGAGCCGATGGCCGCCGTGGCCAGCGCGGCGCCGGCGCGGCCGTGCTTGGCCATCTTGAAACCCTCCAGCGCCGTGACCATGGTGCCGGTCTCACCCGGGGTGTTGAGCAGGATGGAGGTGGTGGACCCGCCGTACATGGCGCCGTAGTAGATGCCGCAGAAGAAGATCATCGACGCGGTGGGCTCCACCTGCGCCGTGATGGGCAGCAGCATGGCCACCGTGACGGCCGGCCCCAGGCCGGGCAGCACGCCGATGGCCGTGCCCAGGGCACAGCCCACGAAAGCCCACAGCAGGTTGACCGGCGTGGCGGCGGTGGCGAAACCGCCCATCAGTTGGCCCAGGATGTCCATGTGCGTTGTTCCTCAGAGCCAGCCGGTGCCGGTGACGCCAGGCAGATTGACCGCCAGCAGCTTGGTGAAGAGCCAGAACACGGGCGCCGCGATCACCACGCCGGTGACCGCGTCCACCAGCACCCGGCGCTGGCCGCCGCCGGCCCGGCCCTCGGCCAGCCGCAGGCCGCGCACCGCGAGCACATAGCACAGGGCGCAGCTGAGCACGAAGCCCGCGCGCTCGATCAGCGCCGCGTTGGCCAGGACGCCCGCCGACACCCAGGCCAGCGCTGTCCAGTCCCCGCGCTCCGCGCCCGAGGGCGGGTCCATGTCGCGAAAGCCGCCCTGCAGCGCGTGCCAAAGCAGCACCGCGCCGCACAGGGCCAGCGCCACGGCCACCACCCAGGGCAGGAAGTTCGGTCCGACCCCGGCATAACCGGCGTCGGAGGGGATGGCCATGGCGCCCCAGCCCAGCACGCCGGCCACGGCCAGTGCGCCCAGGGCGATCAGGGTGTGCTGCCAGTGGAAAGGGGCGCGTGCCTCGTTCATGCCATCTCCCGCGCTCAGACCATGCCGGACTTGACCATGATGGCGCGCAGGTTCGCGAAGTCGCGCTCCACGAAGTCCTCGAAGGCCTTGCCGGTCAGCAGCGCGGGCGTCCAGGCGTTCTTCTCCATGGATTCGGCCCAGCTCTTGGATTTGGTGGCCTTGACGATCATGTCCGCCAGCGCGTCGCGCTGGGCGGGCGTGATGCCGGCCGCGCCGTACACGCCGCGCCAGTTGCCGATCTCGACGTTGATGCCCTGCTCCTTGAGCGTGGGGATGTTGATGCCCTTGAGGCGCTGTGCCGAGGTGACGGCGATGCCTTTCATCTTGCCGCTCTCGATGTACTGCGCGAACTCGCTGTAGCCGCTGCCGCCCACGGTGACGTTGCCACCCAGGATGGCCGCCACGGCCTCACCGCCGCCACGGAACGGCACGTAGTTGATCTTGGCCGCGTCCACGCCGGCCTCGCGCGCGATCATGGCCGCCGCGATGTGTTCGGTGGAGCCGCGCGAACCGCCGCCCCACTTGACGCTGCCCGGGTCTTTCTTGAGCTGCTCGACCACGTCCTTCATGGTCTTGAAGGGCGAGTTCTCGGGCAGCACGAACACGTTGTACTCGCTGGTCAGGCGGGCAATCGGCGTGACCTGCGTGACCGACACCGGCGGCTTGCCGGTGATGATGCCGCCCAGCATCACCGCGCCCATCACCATGATGGCGTTCGGATCGCCCTTGCTGGCGTTGAAGAACTGGGCCAGGCCGATGGCGCCCGCCGCGCCGCCCTTGTTCTCGTAGGTGACCGACGCGGCAACGCCGGCTTCGCGCAGCGCGTTGCCCAGGGCGCGGCCGGTGGTGTCCCAGCCACCACCCGGGTTGGCCGGGATCATCATCTTGATGTTGGCATTGGCCAGGGCCGGCAGCGGCAGGCTGCCGGCAGCGGCCAGGGCGGCCAGGGACTTGAGGAAGGTGTCGCGACGCATGGCTGTCTCCTTGTTGGGTTGGCTGACGGCGCCATCATCCTGCCGCTGCCTGTCAGTCGGCTGTCCATCTCATTGGTGGAAACCCTAGGCCATGGTGCGCCAAGCCTGCGCCGGCAGCCTGCTAAGGTGGCTGCATGAAACTGCTGATCGTCGAGGACAACCGCGCGATGCTGGAGACGCTGCAGCGCACCCTGGAACGCCGAGGCATGGCGGTGCTGACCTGTGGCGACGGGCTGACGGCACTGAACCTCTGGCGCGACCAGGCGCCGGACGCGGTCCTGCTGGACCTGAGCCTGCCCGGCCAGGACGGCCTGCAGCTGCTGGGCCAGGCACGGGCCGCAGGGCTGTCCACGCCAGTCATCATCCTCACGGCACGCGGCACCGTGGGCGACCGCGTCCTGGGCCTCAACACCGGCGCCGACGACTACCTGCCCAAGCCCTTCGACCTCGACGAGCTGGAGGCCCGCGTGCGGGCACTGGTGCGCCGCGCCGGCGCCTCGAACGGCACCAGCGAATCATCGGGCGCCTATTGCGGCATGGTCTGCGACGAGGCCAGCGGCGCCGTCTACCACCTGGGCCAGCCGATGGACCTCACCCCGCGCGAGAGCGCCCTGCTGCGCACCCTGCTTGCGCGTCCGGGGCATGCAATCGCGAAGGAGCGCCTGTTCGAACTGGTGTTCCCCGGTGAGGCGGACGTGCAGTACGAGGCCATCGAGGTCGTGGTCTACCGCCTGCGCAAGAAGATCGCCCACACCGGCGCGCAGCTGGTCACGCTGCGCGGGCTGGGGTATCTGCTCAAGGTCGCGCCATGAACGGACTGCGGTGGTGGCGGCGCGCCTCGCTGCGCAGCCAGCTCATGGTCGGCATCCTGCTGCCCGTGCTGCTGTTCGTGCTCGTCAACACGCTGGTGCTGTACCGCCAGGCGCTGCGTGCCGCAGACACTGCCTATGACCGCACCCTGCTGGCCACCGCCAAGTCCATTGGCGAGCAGCTGCAGGCGGTGGGCAGCGGCGACGACCTGAGGGTGCAGGCGACGCTGCTGTATTCGGCGCTCGAAGCCTTCGAAGCCGACAACCGCAGCCGCATCTACTACCGCGTCAGCGGCTTCCGGGGCGAGATGGTCTCGGGATTCGAGGACCTGCCGCCCTGGAAGGGCGGGCTGCCCGGCCGCGGCATCTATGCAGCGCTGGTCGACTTCTACGATGACACCTACCGGGACGAGCCGGTGCGCATGGCGGTGCTGCTGCAGCCGGTGGCCGGCACCGGCGGCCAGGGCATGGCCACCATACAGGTGGCCGAAACGCTGGAGCTGCGCCAGACGCTGGCCCGCCAGATCCTGGTCGACACGCTGTGGCGCCAGGCGGGCCTTGTTTTGCTGATCGCCGCCGTGGTGGTGTGGGTGGTGCAGCGCGCCACCCGCCCGGTGCGGCGGGTGAGCGCGGCGCTGGACACGCGGGCGGAGAACGACCTCACGCCCCTGGAACTGAGCGACGCCCCGCGCGAGCTGCGTCCCCTGATGGAGGCCACCAACCAGCACATGGCGCGGTTGGACCACCTGCTGCAGCACCAGAAGCGCTTCGTGCGCGACACCTCACACCAGCTGCGCACGCCGCTGGCCGTGCTCAAGGCCCAGGTGCAGTCGGCGCGCCGTGGCGACGTGCCCCCCGCGCAGGCGCTGGAGGAGATCGCGCACACGGTGGACCGCGCCACCGAGCTCGCCAACCAGATGCTGGCCCTGGCCAAGGTGGAGCAGCTGCGCCAGCAGGACGACGCGGTGGTGCTGGACTGGTCGGCGGTGGCCCGGCAGGTGGCGCTGGACCTGTCGCCCCTGATTGCCGACCGACTGATCGACTTCTCCGTCGAGCTGCAGCCCGCGCCCGTGCGGGCCCATGAATGGGCGCTGCGCGAACTCACGCGCAACCTGCTGCACAACGCCATCAAGTACACGCCCGAGGGCGGGCGCATCACCGTCACGCTGGTGTGTGACGCCCACGCCGCCGCGCTCACCATCGCCGACAGCGGGTCCGGCATCTCGCGCACGCTGCGCGAACGCCTGTTCCAGCCCTTTGCCAGCGAAAGCGGCCAGGTGCGCGCCAGCGGCGCCGGCCTTGGCCTCGCCATCTGCCGCGAAATCGTGCTGTCCCTCGGCGGCCAGATCAGCCTGGACAACCGCCTCGACGGCGGCCGTGTCGCGGGACTGGACGCCACCGTCAGGCTACCCCTGCATCCCCACCCATGAAAACCGAACCCCTCAACCGGCTGCGCCTGGACAAATGGCTCTGGGCCGCCCGCTTCTTCAAGACGCGCGCCCTCGCCGTCGAAGCCATCGAGCGGCACCGCGTCAGCGTCAACGGCGCGCCGGCCAAGCCGGCGCGCGAACTCAAGGCCGGCGACACCGTCGCCGTCACCATCGGCCCGGTGACGCGCGAGGTGGTGGTGCGGGCCCTGAGCGCGGCGCGCGGCCCTGCGCCGCAGGCCGCTCTGCTGTACGCTGAGACCCCCGAGTCGGCCGCGCGCCGCGAAGCCCAGGCCGAGCAGCGCCGCCTGGCCCCTGAACCGGCGCTGGCCCTGACCGAAGGCCGCCCGACCAAACGCGACCGCCGCCAGCTGGCCGACTGGGACCAGCGCTGGGGCGCCGCGCTGGACGACTGAACTTTCCGACTGGAGACACGCACTTGAACACCGACGACATCCCCACCCGATTCGGCAGCGGCCGGGCCGTGTTGCGCCTGGAAGACGACCTGCTGCTGCGTGGCCAGGGCCGCTACACCGACGACGAACAGCCCGCGGGACTGACCCATCTGGTCTTCGTGCGCTCGCCCTACGCGCACGCCCGTCTGACCGGCGTGGACACCGCCGGCGCGCTGGCCATGCCCGGCGTGCTCGCCGTCCACACCGGCGAGGAGCTGCTGCAGGCCGGCGTCAAGCCCCTGCCCGGCCCCGGCTTCCAGCGGCCCGACGGCTCGCCCGGCGTCTCGCCGCCCCGGCGCGCTCTCGCGCACGGCTTCGTGCGCTTCGTCGGCGAGCCGGTGGCGGCCGTGGTGGCCGAGACCCTGCAGCAGGCGCGCGACGCGGCCGAGGCGGTGTTCGTCGACTACGAGGAGCTGCCCGCCGTGGCGGATGTCGACCGCGCCACCGCCCCCGGCGCCCCGGCCGTCGTGCCCGAAGCGCCCGACAATGTGGCCGCCGAGATGCGGCACGGTGACCCCGCCGCCGCCGACCAGGCCTTCGCCCGCGCGCGCCACGTCGTGGCGCTGGACATCGAGAACCCGCGCCTGGCCGCCGTGACGCTGGAGCCCCGTTCGGTGCTGGCGTTCATCGACCCCGCCGACCAGCGCCTGACACTTCGCATGAGCACCCAGATGCCATCCGGCGTGCGCAACGCCGTGTGCGCGGCCATCGGCCTGCCGCGCGGCCAGGTGCGCGTGCGGGTGGGTGACGTGGGCGGCGGCTTCGGCATGAAGACCGGCGCCTACCCGGAGGACATCACCGTCGCCTGGGCCGCGCACCGCCTGCGCCGCCCGGTCAAGTGGGTGGCCGACCGCAGCGAAGAGTTCCTCTCCACCACCCACGGGCGCGACCTGCGCAGCCACGCCGAACTGGCGCTGGACGACACCGGGCGCATCCTGGCCCTGCGGGTGCGCTCGCGCGCCAACGTGGGCGCCTACCCCACCGCCACCGGCGTCGCCATCCAGCTGCTGATCGGCCCCTGGGTGCAGACCAGCGTGTACGACATCCAGACCATCGACTTCCGCTTTCAGGCCGTCCTCACCCACTGCGCGCCCACTGGCGCCTACCGGGGCGCCGGCCGGCCCGAGGCCATCTTCATCATGGAACGGCTGATGGACGAGGCCGCGCGCCAGACCGGCATCGACCGCATCGAACTGCGCCGGCGCAATTTCATCCGCCCCGCACAGATGCCCTACCGCAACCCGATGGGCCAGACCTACGACGTCGGCCGCTTCGAGCACGTGATGGACCAGGGCCTAGCGCTGGCCGACTGGAGCGGCTTTGCGGCGCGCGAGGCCCGCTCGCGCCAGGCCGGCCGGCTGCGCGGCCTGGGCATCGCCACCTTCCTGGAGTGGACGGGCGGCAACGTCCTCGAGGAGCGGGTGACCGTCACCGTGCTGGGCGACGGCACCGTGGAGGTGTTCTCGGCCGTGAACGCCATGGGCCAGGGCATCGCCACCACGCTGGCGCAGCTGGTGGTCGATGCCCTGGGCATCCCGATCGGGCGGGTGCGCGTGGTGCTGGGCGACACCGACCGCGGCGACGGCTTCGGCAGCGCGGGCTCGCGCTCGCTGTTCACCGGCGGCTCGGCGCTGCGCATCGGGGTCGAGCGCACCATCGAACACGGCAAGGCGCTCGCCGCGCAGGCCCTGGAGGCCGCCGTGGAAGACGTGCGCTACGACAGCGGCAGCTTCGGCATCGTGGGCACCGACCTGCGGCTCACGCTGGCCGAACTGGCGCAGCGTCAGCCCGAAGGCCACATCTTCATGGAGAGCACCAGCAGCGTGGCGGGCCCCAGCTGGCCCAACGGCTGCCACGTGTGCGAGGTCGAGATCGACCCCGACACCGGCGAAGTCCACATCGCCGCCTACGCCAGCGTCAACGACGTGGGACGCGTGGTCAACCCCCTGATCGTGCGCGGCCAGCTCGACGGCGGCGCCGTGCAGGGCATAGGCCAGGCCCTGCACGAGCGCATCGCCTACGACCCCGACAGCGGCCAGCTGCTGTCGGGCAGCTTCATGGACTACGCCCTGCCCCGCGCCGACCAGGCACCGGATTTCCGCACCGAGATGGACGAATCGACGCCCTGCACCAACAACCCGCTGGGAGTGAAAGGCGTGGGCGAGCTCGGCACCATTGGCGCCACGCCCTGCGTGGTGAACGCCGTGGCCGATGCGCTGGCACGCGCGGGCCATGGCACGCAATCCCCACGGCTGCAGATGCCGCTGACGCCGGCCCGGGTGTGGGCCGCGCTGCAGGCACGCTGAAGCAACGGGCCGGAAAAACAGAAGCCCCGCAGTGCGGGGCTTCCGGGGGTTCCGTGGGCTGCCTGGGGCAACCCCGGACGGGTTGGTGGCGGAGCGAGAGGGATTCGAACCCTCGATGCGGCTCTACACCGCATACTCCCTTAGCAGGGGAGCACCTTCGGCCTCTCGGTCATCGCTCCGAAGGGGTGGATTATGCCCTAATTCAGGCCTTGCCCAGCGTGTCCTCGAGATCCTGGTCGAGGTCAAACACGCGGTGCAGCGCGCGCACGGCAAGCTCCATGTACTTCTCGTCGATCACGACCGAGGTCTTGATCTCGCTGGTGGAGATCATCTGGATGTTGATGGCCTCCTCGCTGAGCGCGCGGAACATCTTGCTGGCCACGCCCACGTGGCTGCGCATGCCGATGCCGACGATGCTGACCTTGCAGATGCGGGCGTCGCCCACCACGTCGGCCGCGCCGAGCTTGGGCACGACGTTGGCCTTGAGCAGGTCCAGCGTGCGCGCGTAGTCGTTGCGCGGCACGGTGAAGCTGAAGTCGGTCTTGCCGTCCTTGGAGAGGTTCTGGATGATGACGTCGACGTCGATGTTGGCGTCGGCCACCGCGCCCAGGATCTGGTAGGCGATGCCGGGGGTGTCGGGCACGCCCAGCACGGAAATCTTGGCTTCGTCGCGGTTGAACGCGATGCCGGACACAACGGCTTGTTCCATTTGCTCGTCTTCCTCAAAAGTGATCAGGGTGCCGGAGGTCGATTCCTCGGCGAGGTCGATGTCCCAGGGCGTGAAGCTGGAGAGCACGCGCAGCGGCACCTTGTACTTGCCGGCGAACTCGACCGAGCGGATCTGCAGCACCTTGGAGCCCATGCTGGCCATCTCCAGCATCTCCTCGAAGCTCACGCGCGGCAGGCGGCGCGCCTCGGGCACCACGCGGGGGTCTGTGGTGTAGACGCCGTCGACGTCGGTGTAGATCAGGCACTCGTCGGCCTTGATGGCGGCGGCCACGGCCACGGCCGAGGTGTCGCTGCCGCCACGGCCCAGTGTGGTGATGTGGCCTTCGGGGTCCACGCCCTGGAAGCCGGTGATGATGACCACCT
>CAMLQP010000089.1 GCA_946482115.1 uncultured Comamonadaceae bacterium | reverse complement strand
CCCAGGCGTGGTTGGTGCCGCGCTGCACCACCACGCTGCCGGGGCGCAGTGGCACCTCGCCATCGTCGAGCACCAGCGTCAGCTCGCCTTCGATCACCACGCCGTAGTCCACCGATTCGGTGCGGTGCATCAGCGGGTGGGGGGAATCGGACTGCACCGTGGAGGCGGCCGCATCGCCAATCTGGCTGAAGGCGTCGAGCATGCGCTCTGCACCCCGGGCCAGGAACTCGGGCGTATCGGGCGGAATGTCCACAAACCGGATGCGCGTGCCGCTCTGCGGGGGCGGCAGCACGTGGGGCCCAAGCGTCGGGTCCGGGCCGTTGTCCACGACGGCGGGCGACTGCGCAGTGCTCCAGACCTCATGGAACACTGTACCGGGAATGGCCGCAATCTCGACCACGGTGGGCAGCGGCCCCTGGCTGGCGACCACGGCACGGCCTTGGGCGTTGTGGCCGGTGACCACGCGGTGGATGGATGGAAAACCCATGAACGAACTCCTCAGTCTTCAAAAATGGCGACCGCGCGCGTCCAGCCTGCCGAGGCGCCGCGGATCTTGTGGGGGAAGCAGCTGATCGTGAAACCCGTGGGCGGCAGCGTCTCCAGGTTGTGCAGCTTTTCCAGGTGGCAGTAGCCGATGTCGCGGCCCGCCTTGTGGCCTTCCCAGATCAGGGCCTTGTTGCCCGTCTCGGCCACGCGCTGGGCGGTGTACGAAAACGGCGCATCCCAGCTCCAGGCGTCGGTGCCCGTGAGGCGTACGCCGCGCTCCAGCAGGTACATGGTGGCCTCGTAGCCCATGCCACACCCGGCGCCCAGGTAGTCCTTGTGCCCGTAGCGCGAACCTGCGCGGGTGTTGACCACCACGATGTCCAGCGGCTGCAGCGTGTGGCCGATGCGGGCCAGCTCGGCCTCTACATCGGCAGCGGTGGCCACGTAGCCATCGGGCAGGTGGCGAAAGTCCAGCTTCACGCCGGACTGAAAGCACCATTCCAGCGGCACCTCGTCAATGGTGATGGAGGGACGGGCTCCGCCGTTCTTCGCGTCCTGCGTGGAGTGGAAGTGCCACGGCGCATCCAGGTGGGTGCCGTTGTGCGTGGTCAGCGTCACCCATTCGGCGGCGGCTGCTTCGCCGTCGGGGTAGTCCTCGGGCCGGGTGCCCGGGATCATCGCCATGAACTCGGGCAGCGTGTCGGCGTGCTTCTGGTACGTGATCTTGGGCGCCAGGGGGGGCGGGTCGGAGAGGACATCGTTTTCCAGGTAGATGGAAAGGTCCACAAAGCGGCGTTGGGGTTTGGTCATGGCAGGGGTACAAAGCTCACTCAGGCACCACGCCAACGGTTCGGGCGAGGGCCTGGTGGATCTGGATTTCGGATTGGTAGAAGTGGTCCAGGGCGGCTAGTGACAGAGGCTCCTGGGGCTCGGTGCCATTGGCGCGCAGAAAGCTCTGGACCTCGGTGTCGCGCAGGGCCACGCCGAAGGCCTGGTGCAGGCGATGCACCGCCGCATCGGGGGTACTGCGCGCCACCAGCAGCGCACCCCAGGCGGTGTATTCAAAGCCTTTGAGCGCCGCGGACTGCTGGCTCAAAGGCGCGACGTGCGGCAACAGCGAAGGCGCCTTGGCGGCGGTGCTGCCGAAGGCACGCAGCTTGCCCGTCTCCAGCATGTTCAGCGCGGCGCCGCCCAGCGGCACAAAGGACAGATCGATCTGATTGCCCATGAGGTCTTGCACCACCGGTGGCACGCCCCGGTACGGCACATGCACCAGCGGCACGCCGCACAGGCGCGCCCACTGGGTCCCCATCAGGTGGATCATCGAGCCTTGCCCGATGTGCCCGAAGGTCAGCGGCTTGCCTGCGGCAGCCGCTTGCCGCGCCATGTCCAGCAACTGCGCGTGGGTGGTTGCTGGCATGTCGGACCGGCCTGCCAGCACGTAGCTGGTGCGCCCCAGCGTGCCGATGGGGCGCATCTGCTCGGGCTTGTACCGGGCGCTGGCCAGCGACAAGGGTGTGAGGATGGGCTCGGTCTGCGAGACCACCACCACCGTCGCACCATCGGCAGGCGCGTTCAGCATGCGCTGAACACCGATGGAGCCACCAGCGCCCGGCAGGTTCTCGATGACGATGGCCTGGCCAAGTTCGCGCTGCATCACTGTCTGGAGCTTGCGGGCGAACACATCGCTGGGATTGCCCGCAGGCTGGGGGACGATGAAGGTAATGTGGCGGCCGGACTGCGCTCGGACCCACGGCGCAGCCATGCCTGCTGCAGCCGCCAACAGGCAGGCGCGGCGGCTGAGCCAGGGCTGCTTCTGCGCAAAGGCAACGGGGCTGCTGCTCATGCCATGCCTTTCACTGCGCCTGCAGTACCCGGGGCACGGTGGATGCGTGCAAATGCATAGACCGCCGCTGCGTCGATCACCAAGGCCGCCACCCCCAGACTGCCATAGCCCCAGGCCTTGACCAGGGTGCCACCGAGGATGGGCCCAATGGCCGCACCGAACATGAGCATCGCAGGAGTGGCAGCCATGGCACGGCCACTGGGGTCCAGCCGCGCCAGCACGCCAAAGGCAAAGGTGTGCGTGAAGATCATCACGGCCGCAAACACGGCCGCCGCCGCCGCATAGGGCGCAAACACGGGCGAGTTCATGATCACCACCACCAGCAGGGCTTGCAGCGCAGGCCCCGCCAGCAGCACGTTGCGGGCCGCCCAGCGCTTTTCCAGCACCGCAGCCAGGGCTGCAGGGAAGAGGTTGACCACCCCCAGAGCGATCAGCACGCCCGTGACGGCCTGCAACCCATAGCCCCGGTCGCTGCCCACGCGCTCCAGAAAGCTGAAGGTCATGGACTGCACCAATCCCAGGGCTGCGATGCCTGCCACGCCCCACCAGACGGCGGCAGGCAGGGGCGTGACAGGCGTCCGTGAACGCTCCGCACCACCCGCCATGTCAGGTGCGGGAAACGCCACTGCCGCAACCACCGCCCCCACCGCCATGACACAGGCAAACACCTGGAACAGCACCGGCCCACCCTGCTGCGCCACCAGCACCGGCGTGCCGCCGAGGAACACGATGGCAAACACGCCCAACGCCATGCCCACCAGCGCGAACAGGCGGTGGGGGTTCTGGCTGCGGGCGATGGTGCCGTGCGTCACGCTCAGGGCCGCACCCGCAGCCACCCCGGCAACGCCGTGCAACAGGGCCAGCAAGGCAAACTGTTGCGTGGTGGAGGCTGCGGCAAAGGCCACGGCAGCGCAGGCAAACCCTGCGGTAGCCACGCTGCGCCCGCGCAGCAGCTGGAAGAACGGCGCCAGCAGCAGGCTGGCCGCGACCGCACCGGCCAGAAACAACGTGGCCAGCAGGCCCGCCTGCTGCGGGTCGAAGCGGTACACCGAGATCAGCGTGCCCACCCACACCGGCAACGCGACCAGATCGACCATGCCCGCGCAATGGCCCACCATCAGGGCCACGCGGCCCCGCAGCGAATTGGTTGTGATCATGGCGACCTCGCTTCAGATGGGCTGGGCCAACGCCATGAGGGACTCCCGCATGATGCGCGAGTGCTCTTCCTTGTCGCCGCCGTCGATCTCGATCTCGCCCAGGCGCGCCGAGTTCTCCACCACCATGCGGCAGCGCTCCCAGCGGCGGCTTTCAAAGGCCGCCAACGCAGCCGGCACGTCGCCCGCTGACTCCGCCAGTTCATCGGCCAGCACCAGCGCATCCTCGATGCCGATGCAGGCGCCCGATGCCAGGTGGGGCGTGGTGGCGTGCACCGTGTCGCCGATCAGCACCACACGGCCACGCGACCAGGGGCGGGGCATGAGCAAGCCTTCCAGGGGCCGGTACACGATCTGCGAGTCCGGGCCGATCTGGCTGCGGATGGCCTGCAACGTGGGGGCAGTAAAGCCCTCCAGCAGCGCACGCAAGGTGTCCACAAACGTCGCTGGATCGACATGGTCGTTGGTGGGGCGCGGCTCGGTGACGAAGAGGTACATCTCGGTCTTGGAGACCGGGTTCACGCCGGGCTTGATCTGGGGGCCCATCCACATCGTGGCCGTCTCGATCTCTGGCGGCCGGGGCAGCACGGCGCGCCACACCGCCTGGCCGCTGTAGCGCGGCCGAGGGGCGTTTTCAAACACGGTGTCGCGCACCTTGGAGTACAGCCCGTCCGCGCCGATCACTAGGTCATAGCGCTGGCGCTGGCCATCAGTGAAAGTCACCAGCACCCCGTCGGCCTGCTGGTCGATGGCAGAGAACGTGCAGCCCAGGCGCACGTTGGCGCCCGCCGCGCGGGTGGCCTCGGCCAGGATGCGGGCCAGCGCGGGGCGCAGGATGGCGCCGCCGCCCGGCACATCGTCGCCCGCAATGCGGGGCGTGGGCAGCATGGCCACCAGGGGGCCATGGGGCAAGTGCAGGTTGACGCCGTCCGAGGCGTTGCCCTGGGCCAGAAAGACCTCCAAAACACCCAGGCGCCGCAGGGCCCGCAGCGTGGCGCCGCCCAGGCTGATGCCGGCGCCATAGCTGCGCCAGCCGGGGTCGATCTCGACCAAGTCCACCTGCGCGCCTTGCTTGCGCAGCTCAATGGCCGCAGCCATGCCGGAAAATCCGCCGCCAATGACGAGGATGCGTTGGGAAGAAAGGCTCATGGGTTTGTCTCCTTATTCATTTTTTGGGTTCGCCAGATGGACGTCGCCATTGGCTTGCAGGACCAGGGGTACGGGGGTGAGCGCATCGCCCAGGCACGGCCCCAGAGTGCACACCCCGGTGGCGATGTCAAACAGTGCACCATGGGCCGCGCAGACGATGCGGTCACCGGCTGCGTTCAGATACCGGTCCTTGCGCCATGCCATCGGGACGCCATCGTGGGGGCAGACGTTGGCATAGGCATGCAAACGCAGGCCCTGCCGCACGACGATGACCGTGTCCTGCCCGTGACCAGCGGGGTCAAAGCCCCGCGATGCACCGTCGGGCAGGTCGCTCCAGTGGCACAGCTTCATGGCGCCGACTCAATGGTGCACCTGCGCTGGCGGCGGGCCCGAGGGCGCCCACTTCTCGCGGTGCTGGAACAGGAACAGTTGCGAGGCATCGGCGCTCATCGGCACCTCACGCGGCGCCCAAGTGTTGTCGTGCTGGTCCATGTCTGCGTCGTACTCCACATGGCAGCCCAGGGGCGAATTGAAATACCAGAACCAGTTGCTGCCGAACCTATGGCGCCCGGGGCCCCAGAAGCTCTGGTAGCCCTTCTCCACAAAGCGGGTGCCGGCCAGCAGCAACTCGGTGGGGCCGCCCATGTGGAAGGTGAAGTGCTCGCAGCCTTTCATGAACGGGGGCGTCTGGATCATGAACAGCGTGTGGTGGTCTTGCGTGCCCCCAGGGCGCAGGAAGGGGCCGACGCCCGTGAACCGGTCTGTGCAGACAAAACCCAGGCGGGCATAGAACGCCTCGGCCTTGGCCGCGTCCGGCACGAAGTACACGACATGCGACAGCGAGCGGGGACGCGCCACCAGGTCTGATGGCAGACCCAGCGCGTTGGGCGCCCGCTGCGGCGCGGCCCCGGGGGCGTTGACAGACTCCGCAGGCAACGACAGCGGCTTGCGCACGGTGACCTGGAACGCGAGGGCAAAGCCCAGGTCGTCCGTGGTGCGCAGCACGCCGCCCTGGCGCACCACCACGCGGTCGCGGGCCAGTTCGGCCTCAATGGCGTCGAGCGTGGCCGTGTCGGCCACACCGTACACGGTCTCGCGCAGCAGGCTGGCTGTGCCCAGCGAAGGCGGCAGCGCCGGGTCGTCCTGGGCGCGTATCTCCACGGCCGTGCCGTCCAGGGCCTCGAAGCGCCCGCCCTGTGCCGTCACCCCGACTGGGGTCAGTCCGTAGTCCGTCAGGTACTGCGCGCAGGCGGTGATATCGTCCACGCCAAAAACCAGCGCGTCGGGTCCAATGATGTTCATCTCTTGATCCTTTGGGGTGTCGGTGGTGCGGTGGGGCTTCAGGCCCTGCAGGCGGTGTGTCCGCCCAGGACTTCTGCCACCCAGTCCGCGATGTAGTGGCCCGCATTGATGCTGTTGTCGAAGCTCGCGTGCTGCGAGCCGCCTTCGCGGTCGGTGAACACCTTGAGTTCTCGCCGGGGGCTGTTGACCAGCTGCTCGTAGGTGCGATGCGCCCACTTCAGCGGGATCTGCGAATCGTGCTCGCCATGCGTGACCAGGAAGGGCACGCGGATCTTCTCGACCACGCCGTCCAGGTGCACGTTCTGCGCGATCCGCATGAAATCGTCGATGTCCTTGGCACCCCACACCCAGCACACATGGGCCCAGTAGTGCGGCACCGGGAAGTCGCCTTCTTTCTGCAAGCGGCGTTCTTGCACGTCGCGCCAGTCGTGGTTCGCGCCCCAGGCCACGCCGCAGGCAAAGCGCGGCTCCATCGCCACGCTGCGAGGGCAGTAGTAGCCCCCCAGGGACACGCCTTCGCAGCCGATGCGCTTCGGGTCCACGGCGGGGTGTTGCTCCAGCCAGTCCACCACGCGGCTGGCCCAGTGCTCGGTGTCGTACCGCGCCGTGAGCCCGTGCAGGCGCAGCGCCTCGCCGGTCCCTGGCTGGTCCACCACCAGGGAAGACACGCCGCGCTGGGCGAGCCATGCGGGCAAGCCAACCAGGTGCTTCATTTCCTTGGTCGAGTCCAGGCCGTTCAGCTGCACCAGAATCGGCGCCCGCTGGCCCGGCTGGAGCCCCCTGGCGGGGTAATACAAGGCAGAGAGGTGGGTTCCCTCGTACGGAATTTCCACGCGCTCCACGGGATCGCCCAGCAGGGCCGAGCCTTTGAGAAACAGCTCCAGTTCGCGGCGGTAAATGGCCAGGCGGCCCGGTGCGTTGTGCGCCTGCAGCCGCTCGGCGGTGATCAGGTAGCTCGCAGCGCGCCGGTATTTCTCCCCGGCCGAAAGCATGCGCCCCCGGGCTTCGTCTTCTTCGGCCAGTCCGCAGAGCTTGTCGGCCATGCGCACCCAGGTCTCGCGAAAGGCCTGCGTGCCCGCAGCATCCGGGGCCCTGGCGGCCTCTTGCAGGGGTGCGCACATCTCCTCGATCTCGCCGATGCGCGCGCCCATTTCAATGGCGAGATCGACGGACAGGTTCCAGACGTAGTTGGTGGGGAAATACTTGAACATCTATTTCAGACTCAGGGTTGGGAACTGCGGGGGCGCGGCGTGATGTCGATGCTGGCGAAGAAGCGGGCCGTGGCGGGGTCTGCGAAGTCCGGCACAAAGCGGAAGGACCGGATCTGGCCACCCTCGATGCGCAGCACATCGCTGCCGACGATGCGCTCCACGCCCGCCTTCTCGTACAGCGGGCTGCGCACCTCCAGCCGGGCTGTCAACTCGCTGGCACGCACCTTTACCGACAGCACCGTGAGCCGGGCGCGCGGCTGCACCACGGTCTGGTCGATGTAGAGCGCCAGGCAGGTCGGGTTGTCCATGGGCGCAGTGCAAGCCGGGTAGTCCGATCTCTCGACATCCGGGGCGATCAGCGCACGCACCGCACCCATGTCTGCCGCGTGCACGGCCTGCACATAGCGGTCGAAAACCGCCTGCAGCTCGGCGGGCGTGGCGGCATGGACCAGCGCGCAGGCGGCCAGCAGGGGCAACGCCATCAGAGATTTCTTGGTCATGGTGTGCAGTGCGGAATGTGCGAGGTCAGTGCTTGATCCACAGAGGAATGGCGATCCCGATGCCCAGCACGTTGTTCTTGGTGGTATTGGCGGCGTAGAGGCCCCGCTGGTAGCTCAGGCTCACGCTGAAGGGGCCGGCGTTGTAGTTGAGCGAGGGTCCCAGCGCAAAGCTGCGTGCGCGGTTGTCCTGGATGGTGGCGCCGCCTTGCTTGTCGTCCGTGAACTGGTGAAGGTACGAACCCACCATGCCCATCTTCCAGGGGCCGACGTTCCAGCCGGCGGTGAACTCGCCCACATAGCCGCTGCCCGAGCGGTAATGGGTGGTGCTGTTTTCGCGGTTCACCATCAGGCGGTTGATGAGGCCAATATCCAGGCCATTCGGATCGGTGTGGCGAATCCCGAGCACCGGCTGGACCGAGGTGTAGCCGGTGGACACGCTGGGCCGGTGCGGGTCGTAGGAGCCATTGGGCAGCGCGATGTCCAGCCCCGCCACGGCATAGGTCTTGTCCGTCAGGCTCCAGCGCAGCACGGCGGGCGAGACGGTGATGTTGGCCACCCCGCTGTGCCGCTCGCTGTGGCCGGCGACATCGGTGTGCAAGGAGACAGCCGGAATCACCAGCTGCGAATACAGCCGTGCGCCCAGCACCGTCATGTCGTAGGCCGCCAGCAGCCGCGTGGTGGCCGAGGTCGCACTCAGCTTGAACGGAATGGGGCGCTTGTCGCCGTGGTTGTCATACAGACCGCTGGAGGTGGTGTGGTGCACCTGCTCCAGCACGAACAACCCGGGAATGGGCGGCAGGCCGGCCACGTATTCGCCGGTCGAACCGACCGGGAAGGGCGACACGCCCCCTTCGAAAGCCTGGGCCTGGGGAGCGCCAAGCAGGCTCAGCAACATGCAGCCCGCCGCCTGCCCGGCGCGGGAAAGTACCGTCTTCATCGTTGTCTCCTTGTTCTACGCATCTAGCCAGGCTGGGCGTGTTTTCGCTTTGCTCGACAGGGCCTCGGTAGCACGGGTGAGCCCCTCATCGGGTCTGCCAGGTGGCAGGACGGGAGCAAGATTAAGATCGGCCTTAACTTAGATCAAATGGATTGATTCCATTCGCAGTATTGATCCCATGAATAGGTCAAAGACTCTGCGGGCCCCTGTTGCATCTGGCTGGGAGCGCGGAAGAAACTCCACACCTGCATCGACGCCTGCTGCCCATGCGCTTTAACAAACTGGACCTGAACCTGCTCGTGGCACTGGACGCCCTGCTCACCGAACGCAGCATCAGCCGCGCCGGGGAGCGCCTGCACCTGAGCCAGCCCGCCACCAGCAACGCGCTGGCGCGCCTGCGCACCTATTTCGACGATGAGCTGCTGGTGCAGCAAGGCCGCACCATGGTGCTGACGCCGCGTGCCGAGGGGCTGCTGGACCCCGTGCGCGAGGTCTTGATGCGCATCGACAGCACCATCGCAGAAAAGCCCCGGTTCGACCCTGCCACATCCACCCGCAGCTTCACCCTGTTGGTGTCCGATTTCACGACCACGGTGCTCATGCAACCGCTGATCGAGCAGTTGTTTCAGGAAGCGCCCGGGGTGCAGCTGCACCTGCGTGCGCAGAACAACCGGCCGGTGGAGCAGCTGGAGGAATACGGGGCCGACGTCCTCATCATTCCGGAGCAATACGCCTCGCCCCGGCACCCGAGCGTCACGCTGTTCGAGGAAACCTACCTGTGCATCACCTGGGCGGGGACCCCCCACATCTCCGAAGCGCTGAGCTTTGACGACTACCTGGCCGCCGGCCATGTGGTGGCCGACTATTCGGGCGCGCGGCACATCCCGGCGTTTGACGGCTGGTTTCTCGAACGCTTTGGCGTCAAGCGCCGCATCGAGATCTCGGCGCCCACCATGGCCGCCCTGCCCAGCCTGGTGATTGGCACCCACCGTGTGGCCACGGTGCACAAGCGCATCGCCCTGCGTGCGGTTCAGCTCGGCCTGCCCGTGCGCATCTGGGAGCCGCCCCTGGAGATTCCGCCCATGCGCCAGAAGCTGCAGTGGCACCGGCACCGCGACAAGGACCCAGGGCTGGAGTGGCTGCGCGAGCGGGCCATGGCCGTGGCCGCGCGCATCTAGCCCACGCATGCCGCTGCGCTGCACTGCGGTGCGGTGGGGCCCGCGCAATATGTCCCGTTTTGATCGAAAACCTGGCCGAACACCGCCGCTATGACTGAGGCGCGCAAGCCACAATCGGAACCCGTCCACGGCCACTTCCACAACACCATGCCTTCTTCCCTGCGCCCCCGCGACCTCGCCCTGGCACTGCTTGTCATCGTGGTCTGGGGCCTCAACTTCGCTGTCATCAAAGTGGGGGTGGCCGGGGTGCCGCCCCTGCTGCTGGGGGCGCTGCGCTATCTGCTCGCGGCCT